>JBKPBZ010000160.1:0-43024 GCA_046727115.1 Actinomycetota bacterium
GTAAGATCGACGCAGCCTTCTTCCCCGATGGAAGCCAGAAGAGCTTCCTGGTGGTCAACATCGGCCAGCCCGGCGAAGACGCGTGGGGCGCAGCCAAGCCGAAGTTTGCCTACGAGGACGTCGTCCGTACCGTCTAACGGCGGTTCCGCGGAGGTGCCTCCGGCGCGGTCCACCCGCGAAGGTGCCTCCGGCGCGGTCCACCCGCGGAGGTGCCTCCGGCACCATGGGGGACAGGCCGGAGGCACGCGGGATGCGATTCTGCGGTTCAGCGCAAGGCCCACATCCAAGGCCACTTCCCATTTTAGTCCGTGCTTTCGCCGCCGGCACTGTGCGTTTGCGGCGCCCGCCCCATCCGTGGATGCCCCGGCGTGGCACACTTTTCCCATGCGGAACCTGATCGCGGTGGCCTTCGTGGAACCGGTATTCGAGGGGCTCGAGTTTGCCCGTGATGACTGGCCGTTGCACCTCACCCTAGTCAAATTCGACGTCGCCAAATTCGACGTCGTCGAGCCCCGCCAGGAAGCCGGAACGGAACGCGAACCAGGCGCGCCGCGGATCTCAGGCGATCCGCTCGCCGAACAGATCGCCACCCTCATGACCGCCCCGGTGGCCGCTGCCCTGGGCTGCCGGCTCAGCGTGAACGGCGAAGCCGGGTTCGGGCGCAGGGGGTCGATCCCGGTCAACCTGATTGAACCCAGCGAACAGCTGCAGATCCTCCACAACGAGCTGGTCCGGATCGTGGAGCAGCTGCCCGGCAGGATTTCCACGCCCGCGTACACCTTGGAAGGGTACCGGCCGCACGTCTCGCACCACGGCGCCAAACGGCTCCGGCAGGGCGAGACCATCACGCTCGACCGGATAGCGCTGGTGGACATGGCACCCGACGGCGGGCACGCCACCCGCCGGATCCTGAAGTTGTGGACCAAGGGCAAGGCGTAAGCCGGAACGGCCTCATAAAAGGGCCTGAGCGTCATATCCGGGACGCCGGCGGCCGATTCCTGCCAAGCGGGTGCCATACTTGGGTCAACTTCGACGGTCATTCGACGGTTTACTCCGACGAAGCGACCTTTTTGGGGCAAATCACGGCGGGCCGGGGGGACCACTCAATGATGCTTGATACCGCGACGCTGCGCGTTGCCTTGGCGCTGGTCGATCTCACGCTGCTCATGCTTTTCTACTTCATCACCTTTCGGCGCACCCGCTCGCCCTACAGCGGCTGGTGGTGCATGGCACTGTTGCTGTTCCTGGCCGGCAATGCCGCGTACCTGATGGACGGCACGGTGCACCAGGTCTGGGCCAACCCTGCCGGCAGCGTCCTGCTGGTCGCCGGTGCGGCCAGCATCTGGGCCGGCGGACGGTCGCTGCGGGCCCCCTCGCCCCGGCCCTGGCTCCTCGCGGCCGGCCCTGCCGCCACCGCCGTCGCTTCAGTTCTTGACCACCCGGCGACCAACGTCTGGGCGGGAGGGCCGGTGTACCTGGGATTCATGGCGGTGCTGATCGGCATGGGAGCCCGGGAGCTGTTCCTGCTTGACCGCGACTACTCGCGCGTCCACCGTCCCCTGGCCGTGGGCGCCGGAATCCTGGCCGTTTTCTACCTGGGCCGCCTCTTCGCCTATCTGCTTAAGGGACCGGACGGTGCGGTATTCACGTCAGTTTTCGGTTCTGTCCCCATGACGGTCTTGTCGATGGTCACGCTCGTGGTGGCGTCCTTCACCATGGCCGAGCTGAGCTACGAACAACAGACCCGGGACCTGCGGGCACGCGCCACGGTGGACGGACTCACCGGCCTGCTCAACCGCTCGGCGTTCCTGGATCTCGCGGAAAACGAACTGCGCCGCCTGCGCCGGACCGGGACCCCGGCGGCGCTCATCCTCGCGGACCTGGACCACTTCAAGACGATCAACGACCAGTTCGGCCATTCGGCCGGTGACTCCGCCCTGCAGGCATTTGCCAGGGCGTGCGCCGGTACCGTGCGCTCCACCGACCTCGTGGGCCGCTACGGCGGCGAGGAATTCATCCTTCTGCTGCCCGGCGTCACGCCGGACCGGGCGCAGGAAATCGCGGCCGACATCAGCGCCCGGCTCCAGCGAAACGGCTCGGCGATCATTCCCCGGCTGCCCACCGTGAGCTACGGCATCGCGTGCACTGGCTCCGGACCGGGCGGCCTCGACGCCGCGGTGATTTCGGCCGACGCGGCCCTCTACCAGGCAAAGACGCTTGGCAGGGACCGCGCCGAGTTGGCCACCGGCAACGGACCTACGAAATAACCCCGTCCACCAGCGCTTTCGCCTCGGCCTGGACCTGCTTGAGGTGCTCGGCACCCTTGAAGGACTCGGCGTAGATCTTGTAGACGTCCTCCGTGCCGGAGGGCCGGGCCGCGAACCAGGCGTTTTCGGTGACGACTTTGAGGCCGCCAATCGCAGCGCCGTTGCCCGGCGCCTCGGTCAGCTTGGCCGTAATCGTCTCGCCGGCGAGCTCGGTCGCGGTGACGTCCGAGGGCGAGAGCTTGCCGAGGGCCGACTTCTGCTCCCGGGTGGCCGCGGCGTCGATCCGGGCGTAGACCGGGTCGCCGAACTGGTCGGTGAGGCCCTTGTACAGCTGCGACGGTGACTTGCCCGTGACCGCCGTGATCTCCGAGGCCAGCAGGGCCAGCAGGATGCCGTCCTTGTCGGTGGTCCAGACGCTCCCGTCCATCTTGTTAAAGGACGCGCCGGCGGATTCCTCGCCGCCGAAGGCGCCTTCCCCGGACAGCAGCCCGGGGACGAACCACTTGAAGCCCACAGGAACCTCCACGAGCTTGCGGCCCAGGCTTTCAGCCACGCGGTCGATGATCGAGGAGGAGACCAGGGTTTTGCCGATCACGGACTGCGGGTTCCAGCCGGTCCGGTGCCGGTACAGGTAATCGATCGCGACGGCGAGGTAATGGTTCGGGTTCATCAGCCCGCCGTCCGGGGTCACAATCCCGTGGCGGTCGGCGTCGGCGTCGTTGCCGGTGGCGACGTCGAACTTGGCGCCGTCGGACATGCGGTTAATCAGGGAGGCCATCGCCGACGGCGAGGAGCAATCCATCCGGATCTTCTCGTCCCAGTCGAGGGTCATGAAGGCCCACTGGGGGTCGACGGTCGGGTTCACGACCGTGAGGTTCAGGTGGTGGCGTTCGCCGATCTCGCCCCAGTAGTCCACCGACGCTCCGCCCATGGGGTCGGCGCCAATCCGGACGCCGGCCTCGCGGATCGCATTCAGGTCCAAGACCGAGGGGAGGTCGTCCACGTAGCTGCTGAGGAAGTCGAACTTGCCGGTGGTCCCGGCGGCGAGGGCGTCGGCCACCGGAATCCGCTTGACGCCCCGCAGGCCGTTTTCGAGGAGTTCGTTGGCGCGGTTGGCGATCCAGCCAGTGGCGTCGGTGTCCGCGGGGCCGCCGTGCGGGGGGTTGTACTTGAAGCCGCCGTCTCCGGGCGGGTTGTGGCTCGGGGTCACCACGATGCCGTCGGCCTGCGGCGCGCCCGGAGCGGCGTTCCGGTTGTGCGTCAGGATGGCGTGGCTCAGGGCAGGGGTGGGCGTGTAGCCGTGGCGGGCGTCGATGAGGACGTGCACGCCGTTGGCCGCCAACACCTCAAGGGCGGAGTTTTGTGCGGGCTCGCTCAGGCCGTGGGTGTCCTTGGCCATGTACAGGGGGCCGGTGATGCCCTGGCCCGCCCGGTATTCCACGATCGCCTGCGTGATGGCGAGGATGTGGGGTTCGTTGAAGGAAGCCTTCAGGCTCGATCCGCGGTGCCCGGAGGTGCCGAAGGCCACCCGCTGGCCCGGGTCCGAGAGGTCCGGCGAAACGTCGTAGTACGCATCCAAAAGCGCAGTGAGGTCAACAAGGTCTTGGGGTTGGGCAACAGTGCCCGCGCGGCTAGCCATGGCACCAGCATGCCAGACGAGGGCGGAGCGCAACACGGTTTCGCGTCAAACCCGTTCCTATGACGAAAGAAAACCCGCCGAGCGGCCCGGTCCCAAGCCAACCCTGCGGCGGTACGCTGGATCCAGAGACTTCTTGAGGGGACAAGCCATGACTGAACAGCCAAAACAAGGCAAAGACGAGACCCCGGAGGGTTACCAGCCGACCCTGCGCCTCCCCGACCACCAACCGGATGTTCCACCAGAGCAGGCACCGCCCGCCAGCCAGGACCAAGGACAACCGGCGGCGCAGCAGTTCCCGCAGCCTGAGTCCGCCCAGCAGCCTTACGCGGGCCAGCAGCCTGAGTCCCAGCAGCGGCCCGGCCAGACGGCACCTGGCCATGGCCAGTTCTCAAGCCCGTACCCTCCGATCTACGGCGAGTCCGACCGGACGCCGTACGCTTCGGGCCAGCCGGCCTACGGCCAGCCAGCATCGCCGTATGGCCAGCCCTCGCCGTACGGCCAACCGTCGCCGTACCCCCAGCCATCGCCGTACGCCCAGCCGGGCAGCCCCAACGCCTACGGGCAGCCCGCATACTACGGCGCGCCGGCGGCGCCCAAGAGCCTGAGCATCGCCAGCATGTGCTGCGGGATCGCCGCGTTGGTGGGATTTGGGTTCTTCCTGCTTCCGCAGCTGGCCGCCGTCATCCTGGGACACCTGGCCCTGCGGCGCGAACCGGCCGGCCGGGGCATGGCGATCGCCGGCCTGGTGATGGGGTACGTGGGCATCGCCGTCACCATCTTGGTGCTGGTCATTTTCGGGCTGGTCGTAGGCACCGCGCGCAACAGCGGATACGGCGTCTAGCCGGCCCTGCCCTGCGGCTGGGGTTGCGGCTGCGGCTGAGGGCTGCGGCTCAGCGTGTCAGCGCAGCTACCAGCGGCCCGGCGTTGGCCTCGAGCCAGGCACATCGGCGGCTGATTTGGCCGCCCACGCCGTCCTGCCACATCCGGGCCCAGCCGCCGCCCAGGGCCGCCGCGTTGTGCCGCATCCGCTCGTAGCTGAGCGCGGCGGCGGCGATCCCGGCGCCGGGCACCCGGCGTCGTTCCTCCTCGGTCCAGCCGTAGGCGTCGGCGAAGATCCGCAGCCGGTGGAACGGGTCTTGGTGTTCCCAACCCGGCCAGGCGTCTGAAGGGTCGCGGAGCGGCGCCCAGTGCATGGCGGTATTGAGCGAATCGTGGAATGCCGTGGCGGGTCCGGCGAGGTCGAAATCCACCAGCCCCGCGGCCAGGCCGTCCCGGACCACGACGTTCTGCGGGGTGATGTCCAGATGGCAGATAAGCCCGGCGGCGTCGGTGGGGTTCGGCCTGACCGGTCGCGGCGGAAACGGGTGGGCCTGCGGCACGAAGCCTGTTGACGCGGCGTGCAGGCGCCGGACCAGGCGGCCCACGGAGACCAATAGGTCCTCGGACTGTGCCCAGGCTTCGGGAACGGCTCCTGCGCACTCCCCGGGCACGAAGGTCAGGACATCCCGGCCCTGTGTGTCGCGGCCAAGGAACCGCGGGGAGCCGTCGAAGCCGGTGTCGTCCAGCCAGTCGAGGTACTCGCCCACGGCGAAGGACTGCGGCTGGTGCGGGCGGCGGATGGTTCCGCCAACCCGCACCACACCGTCGGTGACATCGCCTGCCGGCATATGTTCGACGTCGGACGCCTCGCCTGGGGCGGGGGTGTAGACGCGCGAAGCAACCGGGACGCGGTGTGCGGGGTTCATCGGGTCAGCGTACGCCACCCATGAGCTTCTTGATCGACGGCGAGGCGACTGCCAGGCCCACAGCCAGCAGCATTGCGGTTCCGCCGATGCCGATGAAGTAGGGCAGCTCGTCCTGCGGGTTATACAGACCGGACAGAATGCCGGCCAGGGTAGTACCCAGCGACACGGAGAGGAAGAACAGTGCCACCATCTGGGTGTGGAAGGCCTTGGGTGCCAGCTTGGTGGTCACAGACAGGCCGATGGGGGACAGGAACAGCTCCGCGAGAGTGAACAGAAGCAGGATTCCAACCAGTGCCAGCAGAGGGGTCTTGCCGTCGCCGGCCAGCGGGATGAAGGCCAGGAAAGCAAGGCCCATCACGAAGAGGCCGATCGAGAACTTCAGGGCCGAACCGGGCTGCTTGCGGCCGAGCCGGGTCCACAGGGCGGCCATGATGCCGGCAAAGATGATGATGAACACCGGGTTGATGGACTGGACCCAGGCGGCAGGCATTTCCCAGCCGAAGAGATTCCGGTCCAGCTTCTCCTCCGAGTACACGGCAATGAACGTGAACTGCTGCTGGAACAGCGCCCAGAACGCGGCAGAGGCGATGTACAGCGGGATAAACGCCGCCACGCGTCCGCGCTCGGTGGGGGTGACCTTCTTGCTGCTGAAGATCAGCGCGAAGTACAGCACCGACGCGCCGATTGCGGCGTAGGCCATGGACATGGCCAGGTTCTCGGCGTTCACGGTGCCGGTCACCAGAAGTGCGGCGATGATTACGGCGATGCCGGCGAAGACCAGGCCGTAGCGGGTGCGCTGCGCGGCCGGGAGGGGGTTCGGTACCCGGTGTGCTTCTGCGGGCAGCTTTTTGCGGCCCAGCGAGTAAATGACCAGGCCTACGGCCATGCCGACGGCGGCGGCGCCGAAGCCCCAGTGGAAGCCCTGGCTTTCCTGCAGCCAGCCGGTGACCAGCGGGCCGATCAGCGCACCGGCGTTGATGCCCATGTAGAAGATGGAGAACCCGGCGTCGCGGCGTTCGTCCTTCTCGCCATACAGGCTGCCGACGAGGGCGGTGGCATTGGCCTTCAGCCCGCCGGAGCCGACGCCCACCAGCACGAGTCCGGCGATCAGGCCGGGTACGCCGGGCACGAGTGCCAGCGCGATGTGGCCGGCCATGATCAGGACGGCCGCGCCGAACAGCACCCGCTCGGAGCCGAAGAGCCGGTCCGCGAGCCAGGCGCCGAGGATTGTGGAGAGGTAGACGCCGCCACCGTAGGCGCCGACGAGGCCGGCCGCCAAGGCCTGTGGAATCTCAAGGCCACCCTGGGCGGCCGTGAAGTACATGTAGTAGAGGAGGATCCCCTGCATTCCGTAGAAGGAGAAGCGCTCCCACATTTCTACGGAGAAAAGGCTGGCCAGCATCTTTGGGTGGCCAAAAAACGAGGTGTCGCCCGGCGTTTTAGTGGGGGGACGTAACGAGGGATCGCCCGGCGTTATAGCGGGGGGATTGGATAAATGAGTTGTGCTCATTTACTTAATGGTGACATTGTGACGCGCGATTGTCACATTCGGGCAGGCCCGAGGCAAGCAGCCCGGACCGTGTTTTGCCTCTCTTTCGACGGATTCCGCGGGGCGTTCCGGGCCGGGCGGTGGGGTACCAGGCGGGCTCGCCGGCGTCGCCGCCGGCCGGCTGGCCGGCGGGTTCCTAGGCCGTCTCGCCGGCGTCGAACATGATGATCTGGCGGATGGCGTGGCCGTCTGCCAGCTGGTCCATGGCCCGGTTGATGTCGGCCAGGGCGATGCGGTCCGAGATCAGCTCCTCGACGGGCAGTTTCCCGTCCCGCCACAGCTGGGCGTATTTCGGGATGTCCCGCGACGGAACGGCGGAGCCGAGGTAGCTGCCCACGATCGTCCTGGCTTCGGCGGTGACAGTGAGCGGCGCCAGTTGGGCGCGGGCCTCGGGGGAGGGCAGCCCGGCGGTGACGGTGGTGCCGCCGGGGGAGGTGGCGGCGAACGCGGTTTCGAAGGCGCGCGGATTCCCGGCGCACTCGATCACGAACCTGGCCTTGACTCCGGCGTCGAGGACCTGCTGCGGTGTGTATGTTTCGTGCGCGCCGAGGCGGCGGGCGTGGTCGAGTTTCTGATCCAGGGTGTCCACGGCGATGATCCGCGAGATTCCTTGCGAGACGGCTGTGATGAGCGCGGCCATGCCCACCCCGCCGAGGCCGACGATCATGATGCTGTCTTGCGGTCGGGGCCGGGCCGCGTTCAGCACCGCGCCGCCGCCGGTAAGCACGGCGCAGCCCAGGACCGCCGCAATGTCCGCGGGGATGTCGTCGTCCACCGGCACCGCGGAAGCGCGGTCCACCACGGCGTGGGTGGCGAAACCTGAGACGCCCAGATGGTGGTGGACGGGCTCGCCGTCGCGGCTCAGGTGCCGGGATCCGTGCAGCAGGGTCCCGTCATTGTTGCTCTGCGAGCCTGCCGTGCAGGGCAGCCGGCCGTCCTCGGCGCAGTTCGCGCAGCTCTCGCACCGTGGCAGGAAGGACATGACCACGCGCTGTCCGGGCTGCAGGTCAGTGACGCCGGAACCGACCGTCACGATGCGGCCCGCGGCTTCGTGGCCCAGCAGCATGGGCACCGGCCGGACCCGGTTGCCGTCGACGACGCTCAGGTCCGAGTGGCAAATCCCGGCGGCCTCCATGCGGACGAGGATCTCGGTGGGGCCGGGAGCCGCGAGTTCCAGCTCGGAGATGCTGATGGGCCTGGACTCCGCGAAGGGGCGCGGGCGGCCGATTTCCTCAAGTACTGCACCGGTGATCTTCAATGATCCTCTTTCGCGGCCTGGTCGGGTTTGAGTGAACGATAGCCGCCGGCGCAGCCAGCGTCCATTTTGGGGCTGCCCGACGGCGGCCGCACTGACGCGGGGGCAGGTCCCGTACCGCGTGGCGGAAAGGGTTGGCGGAAGGGCCGGCTCGGCTGGTTATCTTGGCCCAAACCGGGGGACATGCTCATTCTTGGCGCTCGCGGGTGGACATGATGGCATTGTGTCCAGCGGCCGCGGAATGGGTTGGGCATGTCCCTGGCAGGTTGGTTTTCTTGGCCCAGCCCGGGGGACATGCTCATTCTTGGCGCGCTCGGATGGTCATGATGGCATTGTGTCCAGCGGCCGCGACAGGGAGTGGGCATGTCCCGGGTGAGCACTGGGCATGTCCCGGGTGCGTCGTGAGGGACGAGCGTGTCCTCTGCGGTGCACGTTGGGCATGTCCCTGGCAGGTTGGTTTTCTTGGCCCAGCCCGGGGGACATGCTCATTCTTGGCGCTCTCGGATGGACGTGATGGCATTGTGTCCAGCGGCCGCGGAAAGGGTTGGGCATGTCCCCGGTTGAGCGGCGGGTCCCTTGGCAGGAACTCGGTGCTAGAACCCCAGCTGGGCGGCCACCTGCAGCAGCAGCCCCTCGGAACCCATTGGCCCGATCAGCTGGATGCCCATCGGCAGGCCGGAATCGGGGGCGCCGCCGGTCCAGTGCACCGGGATACTGATTGCCGGCAGCCCGCAGACGTTCACCATGGACGACCACGGCGCGTACTCGCACTGTTTGCGGTAGTCGTCGTCGGCGTCGCCCGCCCATTCTGCGGCCGGCCAGTAGCCCCCGCCGTGGGTCGCGCCCGTGAACCAGCCCACCGGGCGGGGCGTTTGCGCCAGGGCCGGCGTCAGTATGAGGTCCCATTGGGCGTACTGGGCGATCGTGTCCTGCTGGAAGTGCCGGAGGAACCCGACAGAGTCGTTCAGTTTGGCCGCGCTGCGCTGCTGCGCCCGCTTGCGGAAAGTCCTGGTGAGCGGGGTGAGGAGCGCCTCGCGCTGGGGTGAGATCCGGGCGCTGCCAATCCCGGCGGTCCAGGCTGTGGTGAAGGCGTCGGGGTAGCGGTTGTCGTACCGAATCCCGGCCGCCGAGGTTTCGTGGCCCGCTGCCTCCAGCCGCGCGACGCCGTCGGCCAGTGCGTCGAGCGCCTCCTGGTCCGGGTTGAAAGGGAAAATCGATTGCCAGGGGCTGTCGAGGCTGATCCCGATCCGCAGGCGGCGCGGCTCCCTGGCGGTGAGTTCGAGATAGCTGGAGTGCGCCCGGCCAGCGGCTGCCCGCCCGTGCGCACTTTGTTGGCCCGGACCTCGCGGGGCCGGGCCGGGCATCAGGGCATCGAGCAGCAGGGCGGCATCGGCGGCGGAGCGGGCGAGCGGTCCGGCGACAACGAGCTGGGCGGGATCGCCGGTGCTTTCCCCGGCCGGCACCAGGCCACGTCCCGGCTTCAGCCCGACCAAACCACACGCCGCGGCCGGGATCCGCACGGAGCCGCCGCCGTCGGACCCTGGGGCGAACGGCAACATCCCCGCCGCCACGGCGGCAGCGCTGCCGCCAGAGGAGCCGCCCGAACTGCGGCTGAGTGCATGCGGATTGCGCGACGGCGGAGCGATCCGGTTCTCGCTGTAGGCCGTCAGGCCGAACTCCGGGACCTGGGTCTTGCCCAGCGAAATGACCCCCGCAGCCTTGAGCGCGGCCGGGAGCGCGCCGTCGGAAAGGGCCGGTTTACGCTCCAGGGCGGCACTTCCATGCGTGGTCACGACCCCTGCCACATCCGTCAGGTCCTTGAAGGCGACCGGCATTCCATGGAGCGCCGGCAAAGCGTCTCCGTTCCGGCTGAGGAGGACATGGAGCTGGTCCGCTGCCGCGGCGTCCTTCCGCGCCTGTTCCGCGGTGACCGTGATGAAGGCCCCAAGGTGCGGATTTTGGGCTTCGATGCGGTCCAGGAAGTGATCGGTGGCCTGTCTGGCGGACAGCTCCCCGGATCTGAGCGCATCACGGAGCTGGACTGCGGAAAGTTCGTGGATCTCAGCCAAGGAGGCGGGACTCCAGCCGTTTCCCGGGCCGCGCGTCGCGCATTCCCGGGGGACATGTCCATTCTTGGGGGCCGCGGAAGGACACCATGGCAGCATGCCCAGCGCCCGCGGCCAGGGGAGGGCATGTCCCGTGGCGGGCGCCGCGGACGGACCGCTCCGCGGCGTGTCCGGCGGGGTGTTCGGCAGCCATGAGGTCTCCTTTGCGGTCCCCAGAAGCGTAACCTGCCGCCAGCGTGGGCGCGCTGGAAGCGGCGGGGGATACGCTGGGATCGGAGCTTGAATTCTGCGGAAAGGGTGAACATGAGCGACTTCCAGACCGTTAGCGTGTCTGGCATCCCCGATGGTGCCAAGATCGTGGACGTCCGCGAGGACTATGAATGGGTTGCGGGCCACGCCGAGGGCGCCCTGCACATACCCATGGACCAGCTGCCGGCCCGGATCGAGGAGCTTGACCCGGACGAGGACCTCTACGTCATTTGCCGCACCGGCGGCCGTTCCTTCCGCGCCACGCAGTGGCTCGTCGGAATGGGATATTCCGCGGTGAATGTGGCCGGCGGCATGGACCAGTGGGTCGAGACCGGCATGCCGCTGGTGTCCGACAACGGCCTCAAGCCGGTCGTTTTGTAGCTGAAGAAGGAAGAACCGAATGCCCGCACCAACCGTCACCTACACATTCCTCGGACCCGAGGGCACCTTCACCGAGGCTGCCCTGATGCAGGTCCCGGACGCGGGACAGGCCATCCGCATCCCGTCCTCGAATGTGAACACGGCGCTGGACAAGGTGCGGGACGGTTCCGCCGACGCGGCCATGGTGCCGATCGAAAACTCGGTCGAGGGGGGCGTCACGGCCACCCTCGACGCCATCGCCACCGGCCAGGAACTCAGGATCCTCCGGGAGGCCCTGGTGCCCATCAGCTTCGTCCTTGTCGCCAGGCCCGGCGTGGCAATCGGGGACATCCGGCGGGTCTCCACCCACGGCCATGCCTGGGCCCAGTGCAGGCTCTGGGTGGACGCCAACATTCCCAATGTGGAATATATCCCCGGGTCATCCACTGCCGCTGCCGCCATGGGCCTTTTGGACGGCGACGGCGCCCACTACGACGCCGCGATCTGCGCCCCGATAGTGGCCGCGGAGCAGCCCGGCCTGAAGGTACTTGCCGAAAACATCGGTGACAACCCCGGCGCGGTCACCCGGTTCGTGCTCGTGGGCCGTCCGGGCGCACTGCCGGCCCCCACCGGCGCGGACAAGACCACCGTGGTGGTGCCGCTGCCCGAGGACCGTCCGGGTGCGCTGATGGAGATCCTGGACCAGTTCGCCACCCGTGGCGTGAACCTGAGCCGGATCGAATCCCGGCCGACCGGGCAGTACCTGGGCCACTACTTTTTCAGCATTGACGCCGACGGCCACGTGGCCGACGCCCGCGTGGCCGACGCTCTCGCGGGTCTGCACCGGATCAGCCCGGCCACCCGCTTCCTCGGTTCCTACCAGCGTGCCGACGGCCACCGGACCAAAGTTGCGCCGCATACCTCGGACCAGGCATTCCGCGCCGCGCATGCGTGGGTGAAAGACATACTGGGCGGCGCATCTGCCCAGCCGGAATATAGCCCGGGGGCTTCGCCCAGAGCGTAGGCAAATGCCATATGCCGCACTTCCACCCCCTCCGAACTGTGCGTATGCTTGCCTGATCCATATTGGGGAAATCCCCTACGGGAGGAGCGGGTCATGTCAGGCACCAGCGCAGAAAATGACGGCCAGGGAATGATTGTCAATCCCAAGCCGACTGCTGAGAACCAGGACTGGGACGGGGACGACGCCGACCGCGCGGACCGCCTGCGCTTCGAAGAGGAGCAGGCAATGATCCGGGAGCAGTCCGAAGCCCGTGCCGCCAAGGCTGCGGCAGAGGCGAAAAAGGCGGCAGAGGCGAAGAAAGCCGCCAGCGCCTAGGCCTCTCCAGACGCCGCCGGCCTAGCCGCCTACGATGCCCTCCCTGACCCGGACCAGCAGTGATCCCGGGGCCACCTCCACGATGACCCTAGTGGCCTCGCCGGAAGGATCGCCGTCGACCTGGGTGGGCATAGGTTCGGGGCACCGGATGGTGATCTTGCCGGAGCGGTAATAGGTCATTACCGGCAGATCCTTCTTGTGCTTCAGTACGATCTTTGTGTACATGGCCAGCCAGCCGATTGCACTGCGCGGGCTCATCACCACGATGTCCAGCATCCCGTCATCGATCATGGCCTGCGGGATGAAGTCGATGCCCCCGGGGATCAGGCCGCAGTTTGCGAACAAGACGCTGCGGATCTTCCGGGCCTGCTCGGGCTGGTCATCCAGCGCTATCGAGACCTTCTTGCGGCGCCCCGCAAGGTGCCGGAACCAGGCTTCTGTATACGCCAGATAGCCCACGGTCTTCTTCAGACCGTCAAGGGTGTCACTGACCACCTCCGCGTCCATGCCGATGCCCGCGATCACCAGGAATGTGTGCTGCGCGGATTCCCCGGTGCGTGAATTCTCCAAGGTGAGCCGCGCCGTATCGATGAACCGCTGGTGCCCGAACAGGGCCGCCTGCACGTTGCCGGAGAGGTCGTTCACGTCCAAATGCACATTGCGGGCCAGGAGGTTCCCGGTGCCCAGCGGGATCAGGCCCATCGCGGTGTCCGTCCCGGCGAGGACCTCCGCCACCACGCGCACGGTACCGTCGCCGCCGCCGGTCAGGACGACGTCGGCCCCGTAGTCCAGCGCCGCCCGCGCCTGCGAGAAACCGGGGTCCTCCGCGGTGGTTTCAAAGACGCGTGGCGCCGGCCAGCCGGCGTCGGCACACGCGGCTTCAATCAGGCCCCGGGCCTCGGCCGACCTCGCCTTGATGGGGTTCAGGACCACGGCAACCGTCTGGCTGCCCAGGCCAGGGCTGTGGGTTTCCTCCCACACGGCACGGCGGGTGTGCTTGGCCTTGAGCCGGCGCACCCCCCACCAACTGGAGGCGGCGAAGACCAGGACCCCAGCGATGACGAGGTAGAGCAGCCAGTCGCGCATTGTCATCCAACAGTATCCCGCCAGCGCCCCCCGACCTGCTTGCCCGGCGACGGCGGCGGGATTGGATACTCTTGTCTGGTGATCGACGTAAAAGACCTCAGCGAATATCCGGACAAGTTCCGTGCCAGCCAGCGCGCCCGCGGCGCCGACGAATCGGTGGTGGACGCGATCATCGCTGCTGACTCGGCCAGGCGCGCGGCGCTGATCCGGTTTGAGAACCTCCGTGCCGAACAGAATGCCTACGGCAAGAAGGTCGCCCAGGCCAAGGGCGAGGAAAAGCAGGCCCTCCTCGCCGAGCTGAAGGTTCTGGCTGCCTCCGTCAAGAGTGCATCGGCCGAGGCAGATATTGCCCAGACGGCTCAGGAGGAACTGCTCCGCGCCATCCCCAACCTGATCGAGGACGGCGTCCCGGCCGGCGGCGAGGACGACTACATCGTGGTCAAGACGGTGGGCACGCCGCGCGAATTCCCGGACTTCGAGCCGAAGGACCATCTGGAGATCGGTGAGCTGATCGGGGCCATCGACATGGAACGCGGCGCGAAAGTTTCCGGTTCCCGCTTCTACTTCCTGCGCGGCGTCGGCGCCCGGCTGGAAATGGCGCTGCTCCAGATGGCCATGGATCAGGCGATCGCGGCCGGGTTCGTCCCCATGATCACGCCCACCCTGGTCCGCCCGGAAACCATGCAGGGCACAGGCTTCGACGTCAAGCACGACGCCGAGATCTACCGTCTCGCCGAAGACGACCTGTATCTGGTGGGCACTTCGGAAGTAGCCCTCGCCGGCTACCACGCCGACGAGATCCTGGACTTTTCGGCCGGCCCCGTCCGCTACGCGGGCCAGAGCTCGTGCTACCGCCGCGAGGCAGGCTCGCACGGCAAGGACACCCGCGGCATCATCCGCGTCCACCAGTTCAACAAGGTGGAGATGTTCATCTACACCACGGTCGAGGAGGCGGCGGCCGAGCACGCCCGTCTCCTGGCGTGGGAAGAGGAGATGCTGGCCAAGTGCGAGCTCCCGTACCGCGTCATTGACACCGCAGCCGGGGATCTGGGCAATTCGGCGGCCCGGAAGTTCGACTGTGAGGCCTGGGTCCCCACCCAGGGCGCATACCGTGAGCTGACCTCGACATCGAACTGCACCACGTTCCAGGCCCGCCGGCTGAACATCCGGGAACGCGTTGTCAACGAGGACGGTGCGCCCAAGGGCACCCGGGCCGTGGCCACGCTCAACGGCACCCTGGCCACCACCCGCTGGATCGTCGCGATCCTGGAACACCACCAGAACCCCGACGGCTCCGTCAACGTCCCCGCGGCACTGCAGAAGTACCTCGGCGGCATGACGGTCTTCCCCGTTCTCTGAAGGCCCGTTCCCTAACCACCAGCCAGGCCTCCGGCGGCCGCCGGGTAAACAGTCACACCGGGGACAAAAGTGTGGGTGTTTACCGCAAGTTCACTCCCAGCTGTGGCGTGTGTCCTAGCGGCTGTCCGGGGTCTCTGCTCTACTTGTGAGATGACAACCATGACTGAATCCTCAGTCGCCGGCAACGATGACCGGCGCACGACACACCAGAACACGACAGAGAACACGACGACAGAGAACAACTCGGCGGCCCGGAGCGCGGCGGCCCCGATCACGTCGGTCCGGGACAGAAACGCCCGGAACGGCGCCGGGGAAAAGATGCTGATCGCCCTGGACGTCGACGGCACCCTCGTGGACCACGACGGGCACATGTCGGTTCCTGTCCGCGAGGCCGCCCAGGCGGTCGTGGCCGCCGGCCACCACGTCATGATCGCCACCGGCCGCTCCCTCAACGCCACGTTGCCCGTGATCGAACACATCGGGATCGACAACGGCTACGCCGTGTGCTCCAACGGCGGTGTGATCCTGCGCGTCGACTCCGGGCTGCCGGACGGCTACGAAATCCTCCACAAGGCAACGTTTGACCCAGGTCCCGTGCTTCGCGCCCTGCGCAAGCGGCTGCCCACGGCCAAGTACGCGCTCGAGGACGAGGACGGCAACTTCCTGTCCACCGAACGCTTCCAGGACGCCAGCTTCGGCGTCGAAGCGGTCGGCGTCGACTTCCAGACCATGCTTGAGGCAACCGCCGTGCGCGTGGTGGTCTTCAGCTCTGAGAACACGCCCGAAGAGTTCAACACAGCAATCCGCCACATCGGCCTCGCCGGCGTGACGTATTCGGTGGGCTGGACGGCGTGGCTGGACATTGCCGCCGCCGGTGTCACCAAGGCCAGCGCGCTGGAGCAGCTCCGGGACCGGCTCAGCATCGAGGCCGCCCGCACAGTCGCCGTCGGGGATGGCCGCAACGACATCGAGATGCTGACCTGGGCGCGCCGCGGCGTGGCCATGGGCCAGGCCCCCGTTGAAGTGATTGCCGCCGCGGATGAAGTGACGAAATCGGTCTACGACGACGGCGCCGCGCACGTGCTTCGCAGCCTGCTCTAGGCGCCGCGCGGGACGTGCGGTTCCACACCGGGATCGTCGGCCGGGTCAGTACAGCTAGCGGACGTCCAGGATGAGGCTCAGGAGCCGTGCCGCGGCGGGCCGGGCCGCGTGCTCTTCGTTCCACTGGGAGCGGGCCACGGCTTTGCTCACGGCCTGCGTGGTGATCCCGAGTTCCTCGGCGACTGCCTTCTGCTGACCCCGCACGCCCGGAGTGAGCAGGTCCAGCACCCGCCATTCCGCATGGCTGCGGTCGTGCACAATGTGGCCCAGGAGGCGCAGGACGGCCTCGGCCTCGGCCGCAATGTCGGCCTGCGGTCCCTCCACGGCCACCCGAACGCGGTCCTTGCCGTTCCGGAGACGGTCCACGGCGCGCCGGGCATAGATCAGCCCGTGTCCGGAGGCGTCCTTGATCTGGTTCGGCAGGGGCTCATTGACCGGCCCCACCCCAATGCCGACGTACCAGCTGCCGCTGCGGACGGCGATCATGGCCGCTTCCACCGCCTGGTGCGGACAGTCCACAATGCCCTGGACCTCGTCCTCGACGGAACGGTCGAAGTCGAGGCGCGCCGGAATGTGCCGCAGGTCCTTGAGGAGCTGCGGCACGCGGTCGCCGTCGCGCCGGCTGTCGGTTTGATTGATGGTCAGCGTGAACATTCTGGATGACACACTACCTGCTGGCACTTGGGGGGCAAGTAGCCGGCGACGCCGGTGGACTGGAGTTGTGTCCCGTCCGCCGGACGTGTTGCGATGGACGAAATATGCCGAGGCAGGACCAAGCGAAGCGAGGACCCCCAGTGAGCAGTGACATGAGCAGTGACCTGAACGAAACCATCCGCACTCAGATGCCGGCCGACGCGCCGGCCGCCGGCCCGAGCCTGGATAGTGCGGCCCTGGACCTGGTGGACCGCTGGTGGCGCGCGGCGAACTATGTCTCAGTGGGGCAAATCTACCTCCGGTCCAATCCGCTCCTGCGTGAACCCCTCAGCGCAGACCACACAAAGTCCCGGCTCCTTGGCCACTGGGGGACCACCCCCGGCCTGAATTTTGTCTATGCCCACCTGAACCGGGCCATCCGCCGGGACAACCAGCAGATGCTGTTCGTCGCTGGCCCCGGCCATGGCGGCCCCGCGTTGGTCGCCAACGCCTGGCTGGAGGGCACGTATTCGGAGATTTACGGCCACGTCGGCGACGACGAAGCCGGCCTGGCCGAGCTGTTCCGGCAGTTCTCCTACCCGGGCGGCATCCCTAGCCACGCCGCCCCTGAGACCCCCGGCTCGATCAGCGAAGGCGGCGAGCTCGGCTACTCCCTCGCGCACGCGTACGGGTCCGTCTTCGACAACCCGGAGCTGATCACCGCCGTAGTCATCGGCGACGGCGAGGCCGAGACCGGGCCGCTGGCCGCCAGCTGGCATTCACACAACTTCCTGGATCCGGCGGCCGACGGCGCCGTGCTGCCGATCCTGCACCTGAATGGCTACAAGATCGCCAACCCCACGATCTTGGCCCGCATGCCCGAAGCCCAGCTGGAACAGCTGCTGCGTGGCTACGGGCACGTCCCCCATTTCGTCACGGTGGCCGACCCGACGGACACCGCCGCGGCGCACCGGGATTTCGCTGCTGCACTGGACACCTGCCTGGCCCAGATCCGGACCATCCAGCAGCACCACCGCAACGGCGGGACGGCGCAGGACGGCGCTCAACAGGACGGCGCTGCGCGGGAGGGAGTTGGGCAGTGGCCGATGATCGTGCTGCGTTCGCCCAAGGGCTGGACCGGGCCGCAGAAAGTGGACGGGAAGCAGGTCGAGGGAACCTGGCGCAGCCACCAGGTCCCGCTGGACGAGGTCCGCACCAACCCCCAGCACCTGAGCCAGCTGCAGCAGTGGCTCGAGTCCTACCGGCCCGAGGAACTCTTCGACGGCCGCGGACGCCTGTTGCCGGAGACGGCGAGGAACGCCCCGGCCGGCCCGCTGCGGATGAGCGCAACCCCTCACGCCAATGGCGGGCTCCTGCTCCGTCCCCTCACCCTGCCGGACTACCGCCGGCACGCCGTCGCCGTCGCCGAACCGGGCGTCGAACGGATCAGTCCCATGAAGACGCTCGGACCCTGGATGCGGGACGTTATTGCCCTGAACCCGCACTCCTTCCGGCTCTTCGGCCCCGACGAAACCGCGTCGAACCGGCTGCAGGACGTCTACGAGGCCACCGACAAGGTCTGGCAGTACAGGATTGACGCACTCGATGAGCACATTGCCCGGGCAGGGCGGGTGATGGAGGTTCTCAGTGAACACCTCTGCCAGGGCTGGCTGGAGGGGTATCTGCTGACCGGCCGGCACGGGGTGTTCAACTGCTACGAGGCGTTCATCCACATTGTCGACTCGATGTTCAACCAGCACGCCAAATGGCTCAAGGTCCACCGGCAGCTGCCGTGGCGCCAGCCGGTGGCCTCACTGAACTACCTGCTTTCCTCCCATGTGTGGCAGCAGGACCACAACGGTTTTTCCCACCAGGACCCCGGATTCATCGACCACGCCGTCAACAAGAAGGCCGAGATCATCCGGGTCTACCTGCCGGCGGACGCCAACACACTGCTGGCGGTGATGGAGCACTGCCTGGACTCCCGTGACTACGTCAACATCGTGGTCAGCGGAAAGCAGCCCTCGCCAACCTGGCTCGGTCCGGACGAAGCCTCACACCATTGCCGCCGCGGCCTGGGCATCTGGGAGTTCGCCGGCTCCGAAGTCAGCGGTGAGGAGCCCGACGTCGTCCTGGCCTGTGCCGGCGACGTCCCCACGGTCGAAACTGTTGCCGCAGCCGAGCTCCTGAAGCAGGGGGCGCCCGGGCTGAAAGTGCGGGTGGTCAACGTGGTTGACCTCATGCGGCTCCAGGACGCCAGCGAGCACCCGCACGGGCTGACGTCCCGGGACTTCGACGGCATTTTCACGGCGGACAAACCGGTGATCTTCGCCTACCACGGCTATCCCGCGCTGATCCACCGGCTCACGTACCGGCGCACCAACCGGGAGGGCCTGCATGTGCGCGGCTACAAGGAGGAAGGCACCACCACCACCCCGTTCGACATGGCCATGCTGAATGGGATCGACCGGTTCCAGCTGGCCATTGATGCGATCGACCGGGTCCCGGGGCTGTCCGAGAAGCACTCGCTGCTGCGCCAGTCCCTGCAGGACAGCCGGATGCGCGCCCGGGACCACACCCGGGAGCACGGTGAGGACCCGGCCGAGATCCGCGACTGGTCGCTGTGAACTGATTAGCCCCAACACCCTGGCCGGGCACCCCTAGCCAGCGAGCTCTTGCAGCCCGCCCCGGGGGAGGTGGATCCAGCCCTCGGTCCGGGCGGCCCCGGCATGTCCGTCGTCGGGGCGCAGCGTCCTGCCCAGGGCCACTGCCCGCCCGGTCAGGGAGGCGATGAGGGCGTCGAACATGTCATCGGAGGCGGCCAGCCGGTCATCGTGTCCGGCCAGGTCCAGCCACGGTGCGGCGGCCGACAGCGCAGCCAGGGCCACGGTCAGCCGCTCCGTTTCCGGTGCCCCGCGGCCCTTGTAACCGCGGGTCGGCAGGCCCCACAATTTCAGCGAAGCAGCCGGGTACACCTCGGCAAGCCGGCCGCTGCCATCCCTGGCCTGCGGCCCGTGCTCTTGGGCGATCTTTGCCTGGATGACGGCACAACGCATCGCCGGGTGGGCCAGCCGGTCCGCGGAGACGCTGAGCGGGATCAGGCCCGTTTGGCCGGTGACGAATCTGTCCGTGTCCCGGTAGACCAGCAGCCGGCGGCCTTCGATCCCGTCATGGTCCAGCACCGGATGGGCGTCGAAGCTCAGGTGCCCGGCGATAAAGGGAAGAAACGCGTCCGGCCAGCCCAAAGGGCAGTCGATCCCCGTCATGTCGCTGGTGCCGAAGAGGCGCACGATCTCCTCGTCGCCCACGCCCAGGGACAGCTGCGCCAGGCGTGCCGCGCCGTCGGCCCACTCGATGACGGCCACCGCCGTCTTCTTGGCGGCGGCAGCGAGGTCGACGCCGAGGGTCCTCATCGCGGGGCTCCCGCCAGTCGAACAAACGCCAGCGGAAAAAACGCCAAACGAAAAAACGCCAAACGAAAAAACGCGGGATCACTCGCCGCCCGTTCCGGAGGTCCGGATGGGCGGCAAATGATCCCGCGTTGGAGTGCAGGAACGGTCAGTGACCGGCTGCCGGCACGTAGCGCTTGATGGAGGCAGCCAGTTCGGCTTCGGCCGCGGCGCGGTCGCCCCACCCCTCGGCCTTGACCCACTTGCCCGGCTCCAGGTCCTTGTAACGGGTGAAGAAGTGCTCGATTTCCTTGATCAGGAACTCGCTGACATCGCTGATCTCTTTGATGTGGTCGAACCGGGCGTCGGTCGGGACGCACAGGATCTTGGCGTCTCCGCCGCCGTCGTCGGTCATGTTGAAAACGCCGATCGGGCGGGACTCGACGATCACGCCGGGGTAGAGGTCGAAGTCCTGCAGGAGCACCAGCGCGTCCAGCGGATCTCCATCTTCACCCAGGGTGTTGTCGAAGAAACCGTAGTGGGTGGGGTACTGCATCGACGTGAACAGGACGCGGTCCAGGCGGACGCGGCCGGTCTCGTGGTCGACTTCGTACTTGACGCGCGATCCCTTGGGGATCTCGATGGTCACGTCATGCTTCATGGAATGCTCCTTGACGAATTCAGGGGTGCGCGGCACGTGCAAAAGGGCTGTCGGTGCCGCCGACTACTATTGAGGATATAGCGAGAGGCGCTGGTTTCAGGAACTAGTGGGGACATTTCAGGACTAAGGACCAGCAGCAGCATGAAACCGAGAACCAGCGGCGAGGGCACCGAGCAGGCGCCCGGCAGGCTTCGCGGGATCCCCGCGCTGCTGCTCCAGACCCTCCTGGTGGTGGCGGTGGCACTGCCAGCCGGCATCGCCATTGCCCCGGCATTCCTCGGCCCGGACCGGCCCTCCGAAGCCTCCCAGACAGCACTGCGCTGGCAGCAGATCCCCGCCACGCTGAGCGCCCCGGGCAGCAGCGGTGGTGGAATCGGGCCCCTCAGCGGTACCGCGCCATTCCCAACCGGCGCCGCCCTCGCGGCGCAGCTCAACCAGACCCTTAAGCCCGACGGCGCCGGCACCTTCACCGGGATCGTCCAGGACGCCGCCACCGGGAAGGTGCTCTTTGACCGCGGGGCCGACAAGGCCCGCATTCCGGCGTCGAATATGAAGCTCCTCACAGCCGGCGCGGCCCTGCGCGTCCTGGGCCCGGACCGCCGCTTCAGCACCCGGGTGGTGGCTGGGCCCACTCCCGGGTCGGTGGTCCTGACCGGCGGGGGCGACGTCCTCCTGGGCGCCGGAGAATCCGACCGCGGGGCCGTCCTGGGCCGCGCCGGGCTTGCAACACTCGCCGAGGCCACGGCCGACGCGCTCAAGGCCGGCGGCGTGACCGGCGCCGTGAGCGTCCTGCTGGATGACTCCCTCTTCAGCGGCCCGTCGCTCAGCCAGGCGTGGAGCCCCGAGGACGTCGCCGCCGGGGAGATGGCCCCGCTGTACCCGCTGGCACTGAACTCCGCCAGGTTCGACCCCGCCAAGACCTCCGGGCCTCGCCCGCAGGACGCCGCCATGACCGCCGCGAAGGCGTTCGCCGCCCGGCTCACGGCGGCCGCGGCGGACAAGGGACTGTCCGTGGCCCCCGGGGTCGCCCGGATCAAACCCGGCGGGGCACCGGACAGAGCACCGGACAGTGCAGCTGACAGCGCACCGGACAGTGCAGCTGACAGCGCGCACGCCAAGGTCCTGGCCGAGGTCCAGTCCGCCACGGTGGGCCAGCAGGTGGACTTCATGCTGCAGACTTCGGACAACTACCTCGCCGAGGTGATGGGACGGATGGCAGCGCTCGGCGCCGGCCGGCCCGGCAGCAGCGACGGCGCCATTGCCGCCGTGCTGACGCAGGTCAAGGAGATGGGCGTTTCCGCTGACGGGCTCCGGGCCGCTGATGTCTCCGGCCTGGCCCTGGCCAACCGGGTTTCGGCCCGGCAGCTCACGGACGTGGTCCGGGCCATGACCTCGGGCACGGACGCCCGGCTGCGCGCCGCCCTCACCGGGTTCCCGGTCGCCGGGCTCACCGGCACCCTGGGCGACCGGTACACGGACGCCGCGTCGGCACCGGGCGCCGGGCTGGTCCGCGCCAAGACGGGCACGCTGAACACGGTTATTGCGCTCAGCGGTTACGTCGTCGACGCCGACGGCCGGCTCCTGGTCTTTTCTTTCGTCGGCAACGGATTGACCCCCGGCGCCGCGAACAAGGCCGCGCTGGACCGCTCCGCCGCTGTCCTCGCCGGTTGCGGCTGCCGCTGACGCCCGGCGGCCCGGCTGGAACCCCGTACCCGCCCGGGACCTGAGCCCGGCCTGTTCGCCGGTCAGCGAAAATTAAGGCGGATTGTCGGGCCCCTGTGTTCTGATGGATCCCATGGAGCCCTCTGCACGCGAGACATCAAGCAATCCATCACCCAAAACTCCGAGTGGGACACCAAGTGAGGCATCGGTCCAGGCCCAAGGCCTCATCAACTGGGAGCTCGCCGCGTCCACGGCAGCCCGACTGACACCGGCCGGCCCTGTCCTGGGCGCTGCCGAGATCGGCGCCGCCGTCGAAAACCTGCGGCTCATGGCGGACACCTCCGTGCCGCACGTCCACCACATCACCGGCCTTGACGCCGCCCGGGACCTTCGCGACTCCGAGGTCCTCGTGGTGGACAGGGCCTCCTGGGCCAAAGCCAACACGCAGAGCTTCGCCGTCATGCTCAAGCCTGCCATGGAAAAGCTGCTGGAGGGCCGCGGATCCCTCAGCCCCGGGGCTGCCGGCGTCAGCGCGGCCATCACCGGCAGCCAGCTCGGCGCCATCCTGGCCTTCCTTTCCAGCAAAGTCCTGGGCCAGTACGACCCCTTCTCCGCGTTGGCCGAGGACTCCACCGCCCCCGCCTCCGGCCGCCTGCTGCTCGTAGCGCCGAACATCATCTCCGTGGAACGCGAATTGAACGTCGAGCCCGCGGACTTCCGGCTCTGGGTCTGCCTCCACGAACAGACCCACCGGGTGCAGTTCGCCGCCGCCCCGTGGCTGCGGCACCACATGCTCCAAGAGATCGAAAACCTCAGCGGTCTGTTGCTGGGCAACGTCGATTCCCTGATGGAAAGGGCGTCCGCGGCCGCGAAGTCGCTGAAGGACCGCACGGCGCCCGGTGCCGCGCCCGGACGCGGCGCCATCCTGGACCTGCTCCAGAACCCGGAGGAAAAAGCGGCCCTGTCCCGCCTGACGGCCCTGATGAGCCTGCTCGAGGGGCACGCCAATGTGGTGATGGACGCCGTGGACGCCAGCATCGTCCCGTCGGTGAAGACCATCCGGCAGCGTTTCAACGCCCGCGGCCAGGACCGCGGCGTGATCGAGAAATTCATCCGCAACCTGCTTGGCCTCGACGCAAAGATGCGCCAGTACAGCGACGGCGCCAAGTTCGTCCGGGAAGTGGTGGACGCCGCCGGCATGGCGGGGTTCAACAGGGTCTGGGAGTCCGCCGAGAATCTCCCCAGCGAACCGGAGATCCACGACTCCAAGCTCTGGCTCGAGCGGATGGGCCTCTAGCCGCCATGACAGCCCGCAACGCCGGTTCCACCTCGGTTTCCAGCGGACGACGCCGGCCCGGCCGCCTCGCGCCCGTGGTCGGCACGGCGCGAAAAATGCTGCAGGACGCCTTGGCCGGGGCCGGCTACCCGGACCGCGTCCTGGTCGCCTGCAGCGGCGGGCCGGACTCGCTGGCTCTCGCCGCCGTCGCCGCCTACTTTGCCCGCCGCGGTCACGTGGACGGCCACCCGGTGTCCATTGGCGCGGTCGTCGTGGACCACCAGCTGCAGCCGGGCTCGGACGGGGTCGCTGCAACCACCGCCCGGACCCTCGAGGATCTCGGTCTCTCGCCCGTGCTGATCAGGACTGTCGACGTCGCCTCCACCGGCGTGGGCCCCGAGGCGGCTGCCCGGGACGCGCGCCATGCGGCCCTGGAGGCCGCCGCGGACGAGGCAGGTGCTGGCGCGATCCTGCTCGGCCACACCCTCGATGACCAGGCCGAGCAAGTGCTGCTGGGCCTGGCGCGGGGGTCGGGCACCCGGTCCCTCGCCGGAATGCGGCCCTCCCGAGGACGGCTGCTGCGCCCGTTCCTGGGCCTGCGGCGCGCGGACACTTTGGAGATCTGCCGGGTGGAGGGCCTGGAACCTTGGCACGACCCGTCCAACACGGACCCGGTGTACGCGCGTTCGCGGACGCGGGTTGAGGTGCTGCCCCTGCTTGAGGACAAGCTCGGCCCCGGCGTGGCTGAGTCCCTCGCCCGCACGGCCTCGATCCTGCAGCTGGATGCCGACTACCTGGAGGACGTGGCGACTGACACCTTCGAGGCGCTGCGCCAGCAGGCCGGGGACGAGATCAGCCTCCCGGAGGCCGAGCTGCGGGACCTTGCCCCGGCCGTGAGGTTCCGGGTGATCGCCAAGGCCGCTGCCGCCGTCGGAGGTCAGCAGCCCAGCTACCAGCGCCTGCTCGCAGCCGAAGCTCTGCTGCGCCGGCAGGGCTCGGCGGGCCCGGTGGAGCTTCCCGGCGCGGTCAGTGTCTACCGGCTCTCGCTCGCGCAGCTCCTTGCTGCAGAGCAGACCGCCGCCGCCGGTGTTCCCCGCGAAGCCGCCCGCTGTGGGAAGCTTGTATTCCGGCCTCAACAGCCGCCCCGAAATTAGTCGCACCCCGCATCTACACAGGAGCCATTGGTGGATTCAAACGACGTCCAGGCAGACCTCAAACATGTTCTCTACACCAAGGAACAGATCCAGCAACGGATCACCGAACTCGCGGCGCAGATCGACGAGGACTACGCGGGCCGCGACCTCCTGATCGTCGGCGTGCTCAAGGGCGCCGTCATGGTCATGGCGGATCTGGCCCGTGCACTGCACAGCCACGTCTCCATGGACTGGATGGCCGTCTCTTCGTACGGCTCCGGCACGCAGTCCTCAGGCGTGGTCCGCATCCTGAAGGACCTCGACACCGACCTCATGGGCAAGGATGTCCTGATTGTCGAGGACATCATCGATTCCGGCCTCACGCTGTCCTGGCTCAAGACGAACCTGGAATCCCGCGGCACGGCATCGGTGGAAATCTGCACCGCGTTCCGCAAGCCGACGGCCGCCAAAGTCAAAATCGACGTCAAGTACGTCGGCTACGACATTCCCAACGAATTCGTCGTAGGCTACGGCCTGGACTACGCCGAGAAGTACCGCAACCTGGACTTCGTCGGCACCCTGGCCCCGCACGTCTACGAGTAAGTCGTTCACGCTGGGCCACCCCCGCCCGGGATCCGGGCGCCGGGGCGGCCCTACCGCGCTACGCCCACAGGGAACTTTTGCCCTCCGCCGTGCGTGAGTTAGTGCGACGGTGTATAGCTAGAACCTGATGCAGCACCACACGCGCGCAGAACGGTCGCCGTGCAGCACTACCAGGAGGGACGGGGCCAGCCCCGAACAGATGAAAGCTAAGAGTTTCTTCAAGGGCCCCGGCATCTGGATTGTCGTCGTGGTGGCCATGCTTCTGCTGGCATTTGCCACTTTGGCGCCCGGCGGCGCGAGTCGGATCGACACCGACAAGGGCCTTGAACTGTTGAGCGCCGGCGGCAAGGTTGAACAGGCCAAGATTTTCGACGCCGAGAACAGGGTGGACCTGGTCCTGAAGGACAACCTGCAGGTCGACGGGCAGGACAAGGGCAAGAACGTCCAGTTCTACTTCGTCAATGCCCGCGCCCAGGACGTCGTCAAGGCGGTCACCGACTCCAAACCGTCGGGCGGCTTCACCGACCAGCCGATCGAGAACAACTGGTTCTCCGGGCTCTTCTCCCTGCTGGTGCCTGTGCTCTTGCTCGGCGTCCTGTTCTGGTTCCTGCTCTCCCGGATGCAGGGCGGCGGGTCCAAGGTCATGCAGTTCGGCAAGTCCAAGGCCAAGCTCGTCAACAAGGACATGCCCCAGGTGACCTTCAGCGATGTCGCCGGCGCCGACGAGGCCGTCGAGGAACTCGAAGAGATCAAGGAATTCCTGCAGGAGCCGGCCAAGTTCCAGGCCGTCGGGGCCAAGATCCCCAAGGGCGTGCTGCTCTACGGCCCTCCGGGCACCGGCAAGACCCTCCTGGCCCGCGCGGTTGCCGGCGAGGCCGGCGTTCCCTTCTTCTCCATCTCCGGTTCCGACTTCGTGGAAATGTTCGTCGGCGTGGGCGCCTCCCGCGTCCGCGACCTCTTCGAGCAGGCCAAGTCCAACGCGCCGGCAATCATCTTCGTCGATGAGATCGACGCCGTCGGCCGGCACCGCGGCGCCGGCATCGGCGGCGGCAACGACGAGCGCGAGCAGACCCTGAACCAGTTGCTGGTGGAAATGGACGGCTTTGACGTCAAGACCAACGTCATCCTGATTGCCGCCACCAACCGCCCCGACGTCCTGGACCCGGCACTGCTGCGTCCGGGCCGCTTCGACCGGCAGATCTCGGTCGAGGCCCCCGATTTGATTGGCCGCGACCAGATCCTGCAGGTGCACGCCAAGGGTAAGCCGATGGCTACCGGCGTCGACCTCAAGGCTGTTGCCAAGAAGACCCCCGGCTACACGGGCGCGGACCTGGCCAACGTCCTGAACGAGGCCGCCCTGCTGACGGCCCGCTCCAACGCGAACCTGATCGATGACCGCGCCCTCGACGAGGCGATCGACCGCGTCATGGCCGGCCCGCAGAAGCGCAGCCGGGTCATGAAGGAACACGAACGCAAGGTCACCGCGTACCATGAGGGCGGCCACGCCCTTGTCGCGGCTGCCCTGCGGAACTCCGCCCCGGTCACCAAGATCACCATCCTGCCCCGCGGCCGCGCCCTCGGCTACACCATGGTGGTCCCGGAAAACGACAAGTACTCCATCACCCGCAACGAGCTGCTCGATCAGATGGCCTACGCCATGGGCGGCCGCGTCGCCGAGGAACTCGTCTTCCACGATCCGTCCACGGGTGCATCCAACGACATCGAGAAGGCCACCGGGATCGCCCGGAAGATGGTCACCGAATTCGGCATGAGCGAAAGGGTCGGATCGGTGCGCCTCGGCCAGGGCGGCGGCGAGCCGTTCCTGGGCCGCGACGCCGGCCACGAGCGCAACTACTCGGACCAGATCGCCTACATCGTCGACGAGGAGGTGCGCCGCCTGATCGACGGCGCGCATGATGAGGCCTACGCCATCCTGACCGAGAACCGGGACGTCCTGGACGAGCTCGCGCTGGAACTGCTGGAACGCGAGACGCTGAACCAGGCCGAAATCGCGCAGGTCTTCACCAACATCCGCAAGCGCGACTTCCGCGACGTCTGGCTCTCCAAGGAGACCCGCACGCTCCAGTCCGCCGGCCCGGTGGAGTCGCGCCGCGAAAAGGCGGAGCGTGAAGCCCAGGAGGAAGCCACCCAGGCCCGGCTCGAAGAACCCCTCGATGCCCAGCCCCCGCATGCCCAGGGCGTCGGCGGACAGGAGTCCTTCCAGGGCGGTGCTACGGATATCGGGACTGATGGTCATCCCGGCTAGGCTTCTTCTGTGACTTCTAACTTCGACGACGACGTTCCCGCCCCCGCTGCTTCGGCGGGGGACGGGCAAGCCCCGCATTCCAAGACCAAGGTGGACCGCCCCAGGATCGAAGCCGCCGTGCGGGAAATCCTGCTGGCCATCGGCGAGGACCCGGATCGCGGCGGGCTCCTGGACACCCCGAAGCGGGTGGCCAAGGCCTATACGGAAATGTTCGCCGGCCTGCACCACGACCCCTCCGAGATCCTGGCCACCACCTTCGACCTGGACCACGAGGAACTCGTGCTGGTCAAGGACATCCCGTTCTACTCCACTTGCGAGCACCACCTGGTGCCGTTCCACGGGGTGGCCCATGTGGGCTACATCCCGTCCCACGACGGCAAGGTCACGGGCCTGAGCAAGCTGGCCCGGCTCGTGGACATGTTCGCCAAGCGCCCGCAGGTACAAGAACGCCTGACCACCCAGATCGTCGAGGCCCTCGTCACGCACCTCAAACCGCGCGGCGCGATCGTCGTCGTCGAATGTGAACACCTGTGCATGTCCATGCGGGGAATCCGCAAGCCCGGCGCCAAGACCGTCACCAGCGCAGTGCGCGGGCAACTTCATGACCCGGCCACCCGTGCCGAAGCCATGAGCCTCATACTCGGAAGGTAAGAACACAGACTATGGACTCCCTAGCTGCAGCCCCGGGGACCGGCCCCGCCACCTCGCCCCTGCCGATCCTGCGCAAACCGCGCCCGGCGGCGAAGTTCCAGGACCTGCCCTCGGACCGGACACTCGTCATGGGAATCCTCAACGTCACCCCAGACTCTTTCAGCGACGGCGGAGCGCACCCGACGCCGGACACGGCGATCGCGGCCGGGCTGCGGATGTTCTACGCCGGAGCGGACATCATCGACGTCGGCGGCGAATCCACCCGCCCGGGCGCCACGGCAGTCGGCGTTGACGAGGAACAGCGCCGGGTCCTGCCGGTCATTGAGGCCCTGGTCAAGGCCGGCGCCCTCGTCAGCATCGACACCACGCACGCCGTGACGGCGGCTGCGGCCCTGAAGGCCGGCGCCGCGATCATCAACGACGTTTCGGGCCTGACCATGGAGCCGGAAATGGCGGAACTGGCGGCCCGGACCAAGGTCCCCTACATCCTGACGCACCGCCGCGGCGATGCCAGCACCATGAATTCCCTGACGGACTACCGCGACGTGGCCGCGGAAGTCGTGGCGGAACTCACCGGCGTCCGGGACAAGCTGTACTCCGCCGGCGTCGCCCCGGAGCAGATCATTGTGGACCCGGGACTGGGCTTCGCCAAGAACGACGTCCAGAACTGGGAGCTCCTGCAGCACCTGGACGTGTTGCAGGCCATGGGCCACAAGGTCCTCGTCGGCGGCTCCCGCAAACGCTTCCTCGGCAGCCTCCTGACCGTGGCCGGCAAGGCCGCCCAGCCGGCGGAACGCGATGCCGCCACCGCCGCGCTGACCGCCGTCAGCGCGTTCCGCGGCGCCTGGGCTGTGCGCGTGCACGACGTCGGCGCGAGCCTCGACGCCGTCAAGGTCGCGGCCCGCATGGTCCCCCCGACGAGCCCGGCAACGGCTGCTGCCGCCGGCACCAACTGATCCGGCGGGCGCCATGGACCAGATCACGCTGAGCGGCGTCACCGCCGTCGGCCATCACGGTGTGTTCGATTTCGAGCGCCGCGACGGCCAGCCGTTCGTTGTTGACGCTGTGCTGCACCTGGATTTCAGCAAGGCCGCGGCTTCCGACGACGTCCTGGACACCGCGCATTACGGCGAAGTGGCCAACTGCATCCGGGACTGGATCACCGGTGGACCGTTGAACCTGATCGAGGCCCTCGCCGTGCGGATTGCCGAGGACGTGCTGCAGAAATTCCCGGTGGCCGCCGTGGACATCACCGTGCACAAGCCCCAGGCCCCGATTGAAGTCGACTTCGGCGACGTGTCCGTCAGCGTGCACCGGAGCCGGCCGTGAGCCCGCTCTACACCCGTGCCGTGATCGCGCTCGGCAGCAATCTGGGGGAGCGCAGCGACACGCTGTCCGCCGGCGTCGCGGACCTCGTCGACCCGCCGGAGGTGCGCCTGCTGGCCATCTCGCCGATCGTGCAGACGAAGGCCGTGGGCGGCCCGCCGGGCCAGCCTGACTTCCTGAACATGGTGATTGCCGTTGAGACGTCCCTGCCGCCGCGCGAACTGCTGGAGCACTGCCACGCCGTGGAGCAGAAGCATTTGCGGGTGCGCGAGGTCCGGTGGGGCCCGCGGACCCTGGATGTGGACATCATCACCTACGGGGACGTGGTGAGCTCCGACCCCGAACTCACCCTGCCCCACCCCCGGGCCGCGGAACGCGCCTTCGTGCTCTATCCGTGGTCGCTGATCGATCCCGCGGCGGAACTCAACGGCGAACGCGTGGGCGACCTCGCCGCGAAGGCCGCCGACTTTGGCGACCTCACGACATTTGACGGCTTCCAGAACGACGCAACCACAGAGCGCACGGGCGTGTCCGGCGCGGCGGAGCGGCCGTGAAGCTGACCAGCCCCCTGCTCCTGCTGGCCATTTGCGTGGTCGTTGCCGTGGCCGGCTGGTCGGCCACCATGCTCGCGGGCCGCTACAGCCTGGCCACCCCGGTGCTGCCGCTGACGGGTCTGCTGACCATGGGCGTAATCGTGGCGCTCACCCTGGTACTGGGGATCCGCGTGCTGCGGTGGCGCAACGGCAAGAAGAAGAAAATCCTCAACCCCATCCTGGCGGCCTGGACCCTGGTCCTCGCCCAGGCCTGCGCCTACACCGGCACGGTCCTGCTGGGCTGGCACGCGGGCGTCGTGGTGGAGCAACTGCGGTTGTGGAACCTGCGCAGCAACCAGGACCTCACGTGGCAGGCCCTGGCGATGGCCGGCGGCGGGCTGGTCATGGTGATCGTGGGGCTCGTCGTCGAGCGGTTCTGCCGGATTCCGCCTGAAGACGGCGACGCCGAATCCCGGCCCGGAGTGCAGGGAAAGCGCAGCAAGCCCTCGTCGGAAGGCGAATATGCGTACCGAAGCGATTGATCCTCCGGGCATCGACTGGCTCAGGGTGTCACCGAAGTACGTCAAGGTCCGCCTCGCGGGGTGGGCCCTGGGAAACCTGATCGCAGTGTCCCTGCTGTCGCTTCCCCTGGTCCTGGTGCGGACCGGCGTGTGGACCTGGCCGCCGGTCTGGCTGGGCATCGCCATTCCCGCCATCTGGCTGCTTCTGGCGTTGTGGCGGCTCCTGCTGATTCCGCGGCAGGTGCGCTCGATCGGCTACGCCGAGCGGGAGGACGACCTCCTGATCCGGCGCGGCATCTTCTTCCAGCGCACCCTCGTGGTCCCTTACGGGCGGATGCAATACGTGGACATCTCGGTGGGCCCGGTCGAGCGTCCGCTGGGCCTGTGCACCCTCAAGCTTCACACCGCCGCCGCCGCTACCAGCGCCGAGATTCCCGGCCTGCCCGCCAGCGAAGGGGCCCGGCTCCGCGAACAGCTGTCCGTCCGTGGCGAAGCCCGGCTGGCCGGGCTGTGACGGGACGAGCGTGACGGGATGGCGCTGACACCGGAGGGTGCCGGACGCGCCGGTGCCGATACAGCTGGCGACGCAGGAAATGTCGACGCCGGCTGGTTGCGGGTGCACCCGGCCTCGCCCTTCGTCCGCGGCTGGGTGGCCCTGGCTGCGCTGTTGTTCTTTTTTGGACGCGACAGTTTCGAACGCCTGCTCCAGGGCGGCCCGCTCTTTGACGAGCGGCTGGCCGGACGGGCGCCGTGGCTGCTGCTCGGCGGCGGCACCCTGCTGCTGCTGACCGTCCTGGGCTACCTCCTGAGCTGGTACTTCACGCGCTACCAGGTGGCGGGCGGCTACGTGCGCGTCAACACCGGTTTCCTCTTCAGGCAGCAGCGGCAGGCCCGGCTGGACCGGGTGCAGGCAATCGACGTCGTGCAGCCCCTGCTGGCGCGGATCTTCGGACTCGCTGAACTGCGGTTCGAAGTCGCCGACGCCGGCGAATCCGCGGTGCGCCTCGCGTACCTGCGCGCGGACGAGGCCCAGCAGCTCCGCGCGACAATCCTGGCCCGCGCGTCCGGCGCCTCCGGCGGGTCGCTGTCGCTGTCGCCGTCCCCGGAGCAGGGAGAGCCGGCGTCCGGAGAGCTGGCGTCCGCCGCCGTGGAGGCCCCGGAACGGGTGGTGCTGACCGTGCCGCCGCCGCGCCTGGTGGGCTCGCTGCTCCTGAGCGAACAAAGCGTCGCGATCCTGGCCGGCGGCATCGCTTCCGTGCTGCTCTCCGCGGTCACCGAAAACCGGAGCTTCGCGGTGTTCCTGATCCCCGCCGCGATCGGCCTCGTCGCCTCCTATTGGTCCTCGTTCAACAAGGGCTACAACTTCACGGCCGCCGTTTCCCCGGACGGCATCCGGCTGCGCTACGGCCTGCTGGACACGCAGGCCCAGACCGTGCCGCCCGGCAGGATCCAGGCGCTGAAGGTCAGCCAGCCGCCGCTGTGGCGGATCTTCGGCTGGTACCGCATCCAGGTCAACGTGGCCGGCTACGGCCTGGCCGCCAGCGCCGGCGAAGGAACGGCAAGGACCACGCTGCTTCCGGTCGGATCCCTCGCCGACGTCCTGGAAATCCTCTCCCTGGTGCTCCCGGATCCCGGAACCCCGGACCCGTTGGGTGTGTTCACCGCAGGGATCACCGGTATCGCGGACGCCGCGGGGACTCCAGGCGGCGGCGACGGGCAGGACACCGACGGCGGCTTCGTCACCAGCCCGCGCCGGGCCAGGTTCCTGGCGCCGCTGGGCTGGCGGCGCAACGGCTTCGCGGCAACGGAGACCGCCCTGCTCCTGAGATCGGGCCGGTGGTGGCGGAGCCTGGTGGTGGTGCCGCACCAGCGCACCCAGTCCATGGCGCTGCAACAGGGCCCGCTCGCCCGCAGGTTCCGGGTGGCGGACCTGGTCCTGCACACCACGGCAGGTCCGGTGGCGCCGCGGCTCATCCAGGCCGGCCTCGACGAAGCCCGGGCCCTGCTCGATGCCCAGTCCGCCCGTGCCCGGGCCGCGCGCAAGCTCCAGAAGAGCGAGCACTGGATGGAGCCGGCGGCCCAGCCGGCCGCACCACCCGCAGACCACCCTCAGGAAGGCCCGCATCATGGCTAAACCAGGACGCCTCGGCGTCGGAATCATTGGCGCAGGGAAGGTCGGTGCCGTGTTGGGGGCGGCCCTGCGCGGAGCCGAGCACGCCGTCATCGGGGCGTCCGCCGTTTCGGACGCCAGCCGGGACCGTGTCGAAACACTCCTGCCCGGCGTCCCGATCCTGGACGTGCAGGACATCGTGGAGCGCGCCGAGCTGGTCCTGCTCGCCGTCCCGGACGATGCCCTGGGCCCGCTCGTAAACGGCCTGGCCAAGCTCGGGGCCTGGCAGCCGGGCCAGCTCGTGGCGCACACCTCCGGGCGCTTCGGCGTCGGGATCCTGCACCCGGTCCGTGCCGCCGGCGCCGTGCCGCTCGCGCTGCACCCGGCCATGACGTTCACGGGCATGAGCCTGGACCTCACGAGGCTCCTGGACTGCACCTTTGGCGTCACGGCCGACGCCGCGATGCTGCCAATCGCCCAGGCCCTCGTCGTCGAAATGGGCGCCGAGCCCGTCGCGATCGCCGAGGCGGACCGCGTCCTGTACCACGCTGCCCTCGCGCACGGCTCGAACCACCTGGTCACGCTGGTGGCGCAGGCCTCGCAATTGCTCCGCGACGTCGGCGTCGACGCCCCGGACCGGATGCTGGGCCCGCTGCTGCGCGCTACCCTCGAGAACGCCCTCGCCTCCGGCGAATCGGCGCTGACCGGGCCAGTGGCCCGCGGCGACACGGGCACGGTGGCCGCCCACGCCGATGCCCTCCGCGAGTACGACGGCGGCGCCGCCGGCGATATTCTTGAGGCGTACCTGGCCATGGCCCGGGCGACAGCCCGCCGGGCAGGAAGCCGCGGGCTCCTGAAGCCGGAACAACTCGACGGCATCGAACAGGCGCTCGGCGGCCCGGACCAGAACGGGACGCCCGCCCCGGAAGGACCCTGACATGGCAATCCAGCTCGTCACCACGGCTGCCCAGCTCCGCGCCGCAAGCGCCCGGCTGCTGGCGCAGAAAGGCGGCACGTCCCAGGGGCTGGTGCCCACCATGGGCGCCCTGCACGAGGGGCATGCCCAGCTGGCCAGGACGGCCGTCGCCCACAACGATGTGGTGGTGGCCAGCATCTTCGTGAACCCGCTGCAGTTTGGCGAGGCCGCGGATCTGGACCGCTACCCGCGGACGCTCGATGCGGACCTCGCGCTGCTCGACGCCGAGGGCGTGGACCTGGCGTTCGCGCCGAGCGTTGAGGAGGTCTACCCCGGCGGCGCACCGCTGGTGCGGATCACGGCGGGACCCCTGGGTGAAAAGTGGGAGGGCGCGTCCCGGCCCGGACACTTCGACGGCGCGCTGACCGTCGTCGCGAAACTGCTGCACTACGGCATCCCGGGGGCCGGACTGCCGGGCGGCGGCCAGCCGGCCTACCGCGCCTATTTTGGCCAGAAGGACGCTCAGCAGCTGGCGCTGGTCCAGCGCATGGTGGCGGACCTGAATTTCCCGGTGGAGATCGTGCCCGTGCCCATTGTCCGCTCGGCCGACGGCCTGGCGTTGTCCAGCCGCAACCGCTTCCTCTCGGAGGACCAGCGCGAGGCCGCCCTGGTGCTCTCCCGGGCGCTGCGGCTGATCGAGGACCGCGCCAACGCGCATGAGCCGCTGGACGTCGAATCCGCGCAGGCCCTGGTCCGGTCCCAGCCGCTGGTGGAACTGGACTACTTCGAGGTGGTGGATCCGCGCACCCTCGAGCCCCTCGCGGAGAACTGCCGGGACACCCCGTTCCGCGGCGAGGGGCTGGCGATCATCGCCGCCAAGGTGGGCCCCGTCCGCCTCATCGACAACGCGCCCCTGAACTCCTAACACAACCCCGGCACAGAAAAATCAACGCGGGGTCAGATACGGCCCATGCCGACGCACTTCACCGGCCGTATCTGACCCCGCGTCGCTTTCCGGCGACGGGAATGCCCCCGGGCCTTAGACTGTTGGAACCTGCAGCAGCGCTGACGCTCGCCGGACCCACGCCAAAACTCCCTGAGGGAATTCCCATGTCAACAGACGTCTCGTCCAACGCCTCTGGCGATCCCGCACCGGGCGCAGCCCCCGCCATTCCCGCGCAGAACGTGCCGGCCGCGCCAACAGCGCCGGCGAAGATGTCCCGGGAGTCCGTGACGATCATCGTCACGCTGCTGGTGGCCACGTTCGTGGTGATCCTCAACGAGACCATCATGAACGTGGCCTTGCAGCGGCTGATGGTGGACCTGAACATCGATGCGCCCACCGTGCAGTGGCTCTCCACCGGCTTCATGCTCACCATGGCTGTCGTGATTCCCACCACCGGGTTCATCCTGCAGCGGCTGTCCACCCGTGCCGTGTTCATGCTGGCCATGGGGCTTTTCTCCGGCGGCACGCTGCTGGCCGCCCTCGCGCCGGGCTTCGAGGTCCTGTTGCTGGCCCGCATCGTCCAGGCCGGCGGCACAGCCATCATGCTGCCGCTGCTGATGACCACCATCCTCACGCTCGTGCCGCTGGAACGCCGCGGCGCCGTCATGGGCAACGTCAGCATCGCCATTTCGGTTGCGCCGGCAATGGGCCCCACGGTTTCCGGCCTGATTCTCGAACATTTTTCCTGGCGGTTCATGTTCGTCTTCGTGCTGCCGATCGCCCTCGCCGCGCTGGCCATCGGGGCCAAATACCTAACCAACATCGGCACATCCGAGAAAACCCGGCTTGATGCCCTCTCAGTGGTGCTCACGGTCCCCGCATTCGGCGGCCTTGTGTACGGGCTGAGCCAGATCGGCGGCGGCCAGGCCGGATCCCGCACCCCCGCCGTGCTGGCCCTGGCCGTCGGCGTGGTTGCCCTGGCAGCGTTCGTCCTACGCCAGCTGAAGCTGCAGAAGAGCGACCGCCCCCTGCTGGACCTGCGTGCCTTCACTTACCGGATGTTCACGGTGTCCGTGCTGCTGCTGGTCGTGGCCATGATCGCCTTGTTCGGCGCGGTAATCCTGCTGCCGCTGTACCTGCAGGAGATCCGCGGCCTGAAATCACTCGAGACCGGCCTGGTGCTGCTTCCGGGCGGTCTGGCCATGGGCCTGCTGGGGCCGTTCATCGGCCGCGTGTTCGACAGGGTCGGGCCGCTGCCGCTGACAGTGACAGGCTCGATCATGATGGTGCTGTCCCTTTGGCAGTTCTCCATGCTGGACGCCGGCTCACCGGTGGGGTGGATCATTGCCCTGCATGTGGTGCTGAGCCTGGGCCTGGCGCTTCTTTTCACACCCGCGTTCACGACGGGCCTGAACCCGCTGCCGCCGCACCTGTACTCCCACGGCTCGGCCATCATGAGCACGCTGCAGCAGGTGGCCGGCGCCGCCGGGACGGCGCTGCTGGTCTCGATCTACGCCTTCGTGGCCGAGTCCTCCGGAATGGTGGCCGGCATGCACGCCGCCTTCCTGACGGCGGCCGTCATAGCCCTCGCCGCCGTCGTGCTGTCCGCCATGATGCGCAAGACCGCGGGCGTGGCACAGCCCGTCCACTGACAGCACCGCCACCAAGGGAAAATCAGGTCACGTCGCGCCCATGTCCTCAGCCGGATGGGAGCGACGTGACCTGCGTTGTTTCGGGTTGCTTCGTTGCGGGTCAGCCCGCGTAAAACGCGCTGAGCTCGGCGATCAGCTTGTCCGGCGCCTTGTTGACACCGTCGTGGCCCATGCCGGGCAGGATCGTGTAGCTGGATCCGGAGAGGACATCGTGGATCTGGGCACAGGCCACGCCGAAGTAGGCGGGGCTCTTCTCGCCCACAATGATCAGCGTCTCCAGCGGAAGTTCCAGGAACGGTTCGGCCGGCATGTCCGCGGCGATGATCGCCTTAATCTCGCGCACGCCGGTCTGCATGAGGTCGCGCAACTGCTTGCCCATCGGCGTGCCCGCCGAAAGCTTGTTCGCCAGCGTCAGCATGGACAACGGCATCCGGGACAAGGCGCTGCCGGTCTCCAGTCCTCTGAGCAGGACGGCGAGGGCGCGGTCGTCGTCGCCGGCTGCGGTTGCCCGCTCGTATTCGGGCGTCCAGTCCGCCGTGACGCTGTGGTTGACGGACACGGCGGGGTCGTACACGGCCAGCCGTTCCACGGGCAGGGTGCGGGCCGCGTGAAGGGCCACTGCCCCGCCGAAGCTGTGCCCGAAGACGTCCGTGCTGGACGTTTGCTTCATGACGGCGTTGAGATCGTGGATGTCCACGTCCAGGGTGTAGTCCTCCGGCTGCGGGGAGGACGAGCCGCGGCCGCGGCGGTTGAAGGTGTGCACCGGCCGGCCCAGTGAGGCGCTGAGTTTCTGCGCGAAACGCGTGTAATCGGCGGCCGTCACCATCGAGGCCGGCACGACGACGATTCCCGAACCCGCCGAGGCGAGCTCGGCGCCCGTGCTGAAAAGCTCGATCGTTCCGCCGTCGGGGGTTCTGATGTTCTCGCGGGTCATGCTCCGAGCCTAGCCGAGGCCGCGCCCCACTGCAGTAAGCCGCACTTCAATGGGCCGCAGTTCAGTAAGTAGCAGATCAGCGGGCACGGCACAGCTGGCGCAGTGCAGCTAGCTGCCCAGCCGGCCGCCGGAGACCTCGAGGTAGCAGGCGCCGCAGAGTGATTCGTACCAGACGTCCTGGCCGTCGATCGCTACCTGGTTCCCGTCGAAGACGACCTGGTCCCCGATCCGGCGGGTGTTGAAGATCGCCTTCCGTCCGCAGCGGCAGATGGTCTTGAGTTCTTCGACGGTGTGCGCAATCTCCAGCAGCCGAAGGGAACCGGGAAAGGCCCGGGTCCGGAAGTCGGTGCGGATGCCGTAGGCGAGTACGGGGACGTTGTCCAGGACTGCGATGCGGAAGAGATCGTCCACCTGCTCCGGTTCCAGGAACTGGGCCTCGTCAACCAGCAGGCAGGCCACCGGCGCGGTGTCCACGTGCTGCAGAAGGGCCTCGGGATCGTCCCCGTGGGCCTGGGCGGTGAATAGCTCCCGGGCCGACGCGCCGGCGGGGATCAGGAAGTCCACCGAACGGGTCATGCCCAGGCGGGACACGACGTCGGAGTCGCCTTTGGTGTCCACGTCCGGCTTGGCCAGCAGAACCCGCTGCCCGCGTTCCTCATAGTTGAACGCCGCCTGCAGCAGCCCCGTAGATTTGCCGGAATTCATGGCGCCGAAGCGGAAGTAGAGCTTGGCCAAGGGGGTCCTTTCGAAAGGGTCGCCCCCGATTCTAGCGGTCGGCCGCTGCGCCGCGGTCAGCGGCCGGAGCCAATCCGCCGCCACCGGGCCGGCACACGTCCGGCGATGCCGGCCATGCTCCCGGCCGCCAGGCTGCCAGAGGGAGGAGTCGCAGGGCCGGAGCCGTCGAGCAGGAACCGTGCCGTGCGGAGAGCCAGCCGGTTTCCCGGCCGGATGGGGCCTTCGTGGAGTTGACCGGGAACCACGGCGAAGCTGAGCGCCGGGACGGCGTCGGCGAGCTGGCGGCCCGTCTCGGCGAAGTAGGGAGGGCTCCAGCCGCCGCTGAGCATGAGCGTGGGGGTGGTGATGGCGTCAAAATCGGCGAGGTCGGCGTCGGCGGCCAGCACGGCCCGCATCTCTGCAACAGCCGTAGGCAGCAGTTCCCGCATTTCCGCCCCCAGGTTGGTCCGGGCAGAGAGGATGCTTAGCATGCGCAGCGCGCCCAGGGGCAGCCGGGACACCGGCCCCGCCGTCTCCAGGCCCTGCACCAGATGCGCCCAGGCATCGTCAAGCTGGCCGGAGGCCACGGAACGTTCAAGCTCCGGCCGCCAGCGGTGGCTGAGGTTCCCGGAGACGCTGACGGCCGCGTCGTACGTCACCATCCGGCGGATCGGCAGGCTACGGGCGGCCTGCAGGGCCACAAACCCGCCATAGCTGTGGGCCACGACGTCGGTGGCGCCGGTCTCGCGGAGCACGGTAGCCAAGTCGGCCACCTCGGTGGCGGCAGAATAGTCGGCGGGCTGGGGCGAGGAACCGGCGCGCCCGCGCCGGTTGTAGCAGTGCACAGGCCTGCCCAGCAGCCGCACGAGTTTCCTGGCAAACGGCCGGTAGAGCTGATCGGTGATCAGCGTCCCGTGCACGATGACGACGCCGGATTCTGCGCCGCGCAGTTTTCGGGATTGGGCCGCAGCGGCGGCGCCAGATGCGCCCGGGCCGCCCGGCGCCCGCACCGCCGGACGGATTGTGTGCAGCTCAAGGTGCCCCTCGCCGTCGTCGGTCCTCACAGTCCATGTCTCCACAGCTCCGAGTCTATTCCCGCGCCCGGTCTGCCCGGCTGCGCCCGAGCCGAACCGGCCCGGGACCTGCCGGGGCGCAAATCGACGGTAAACTTGGGGATTGTGACTTCCCAAAACACCCCCGCCCCGAACACCGCCGCCGAGCCGCACGATGCCAGCGAGCAGACCCGCATCCGCATGGAGAAGCGCGCCAAGCTGATTGAACGCGGCGTCGAGGCATATCCGGTGGGTGTCGAACGCACACACTCGCTCACGGAAATCCGCGAGAAATACGCCTACCTTCAGGCCGATGAAACCACCGGCGACGTCGTCGGCGTGACCGGCCGCATTGTCTTTATCCGCAATACCGGCAAGCTCTGCTTCGCCACCCTCCAGGAGGGCGGCGTGGACGGCAAGGCCGTGCGGCTGCAGGTCATGCTGAGCCTGGCCAACGTCGGTGAGGAGGCGCTCGCGGAGTGGAAGTCCCTCGTGGACCTCGGTGACCACGTCTTCGTCAAGGGCGAGGTCATCTCCTCGCGCCGCGGCGAGCTGTCCGTCATGGCGGATTCCTGGACCATGGCCTCGAAGGCGTTGCGCCCGCTGCCCGTGCTGCACGCCGGGCTGAATGAAGAAACGCGTGTCCGCCAGCGCTACGTGGATCTGATTGTCCGCGACGAAGCCCGCGAGATGGTTTACACCCGCGCCGCGATCACCCGCTCCATCCGCGAAACCCTGCACCGCCAGGGCTACGTCGAGGTGGAAACCCCCATGCTGCAGCTGGTTCACGGCGGCGCCACGGCCCGTCCCTTCGAGACGCACATGAACGCCTTCGACCAGAAAATGACGCTGCGCATCGCCACCGAGCTTTACCTCAAGCGCACGGTGGTGGGCGGGATCGACCGCGTCTACGACATGGGCAGGGTCTTCCGCAACGAAGGGGTGGACTCCACGCACAGCCCCGAGTTCACCACCTTGGAGTCCTACGAGGCGTGGGCGGACCAGTTTGTCATGGCGGACCGGATCAAGGAGATCATCCTGGACGCCGCCGACGCCGCCGGTGTGGGCCGCGTGCTGCAGACCGAAGCCGGGGAGATCAACCTCGACGGCGACTGGACCTGGCTGCCGGTCTACCCGGGGCTGTCCGAATTCGTGGGCCAGGAAGTGACCCCGGACACCCCGGTTGCCGAGCTGCTGGAACTGGCCGCCAAGCACGAGGTCAAGGTCGACTCCGGCTGGGACGCCGAGAAGCTCGTCGTCGAACTCTTCGGCGAACTGGTGGAGCCCACGTTGCTGAACCCGACGTTCGTCTACGACTATCCGCCGTCCGCCCAGCCGCTGGCCCGCCAGCACCGCGAAGACGGACGCCTGATCGAGGCCTGGGACCTTATCATCGGCGGCATGGAGCGGGGCACGGCGTTCTCCGAACTGATTGACCCGGTGATCCAGCGCGAACGCCTCACCGAACAGTCCCGCCGGTCCGCCGCCGGCGACGTGGAGGCTATGCAGTTGGACGAAGACTTCCTCCGTGCGCTTGAGTACGGCGCGCCGCCCATGGGCGGAATCGGCCTGGGCATCGACCGCCTCGTGATGCTCTTCACCGGCGCCGGCATCCGCGAAACGATCCTCTTCCCCCTGTTGAAGCCCGAAGGACACTGAGCATGGACTATATCGCCGTATTGCTGCCCCCCATCGTGGTGGGCCTGCTTTTCTGGTTTGCCATGAAATCCATATTCAATGCCGACAAATCTGAGCGGCAGGCAGAAGCCCGCGCCCAGGCCGAAGCGCAAGCCCGAGCGGAAGCTCAAAACCGGGGGCAGGATTCCGGGGCCCTCGGGGGCTAATTACCCGGGACGAAGTAATAGTTCCCTATTGCCGCCTGTGGTTTTCCTTTGAACAGAAGTTTTGCGCTTTGACTCCCTGCTGTAACGCGGAGGATACTTATTCCAGATACATCCTGCTTTTCTAAACGCTCGATCTTTGGAAAGAGAGTCCTTTATGGCACAGAAAGTAAAAATCATCCTCGTTGATGATCTGGATGGGGGATCCGCGGACGAAACTGTCCGGTTTGGCCTTGACGGCGTCAGCTACGAAATTGACCTGTCGTCAAGCAATGCTTCAGACCTGCGCTCCGCGGTGGAGCGATTTGTGGCGCACGCACGCAAGACATCAAGCGGACGCGCCACGCGCACGAAAGTCTCCAGCGGACGGAATCAGGACTCTGCCCAGATCCGTCAGTGGGCACGGGACAACGGCTATGCGGTAAACAGCCGCGGACGTATCCAGGCCGAAATTCAGGAAGCCTACCAAAAGGCAAATTCCTAGCCGGGGGTCCAAGCCAGGACGCAGCACCAAACCCCGGAATCAAGAGACAATCAAGGCTCATCAAGTCATCAGGTCCGCAATCAAGTCCCAATGAAGTCGCAGCGAAGTCCGGATCAAGTCGCTATGAAGTCGCTAAGAAGCCGCTAAGAAGCCACACAGTCAAATGCCAATGCCCCCGTTATCTGGCGGGGGCATTGCCATGCCCACCGCGGCAAACCTTTTGGGCCGGACCCGCACCCGCTCCGCCGGTGGGACCCGGAGGGAGCCGCGGAAGCCGGCCGGTTGCGCCCGCCGGGGCGCGGAGGGAGCCGCTGGAGCGGGCCAGTTGCATCCGCCACGGGAGGGTTCCGGCCCATCCTGGCCCTGCCGGGAGTGGCGTCCGGGCGCCGATGCGCAACCCTCCGGTTTCCCCTGTGGCGAACAAGCCCCAAATCTGGAACCCGGCCACGTAGCATCAAAGTACGTCGTAGCTAGGAGTGTGGCGAAATGTTTGAGCGATTTACGGACCGTGCCCGTCGCGTAGTTGTGCTTGCCCAAGAAGAGGCACGCATGCTGAACCACAATTACATTGGTACCGAACACATCCTCTTGGGTCTGATCCATGAGGGTGAAGGTGTTGCCGCCAAAGCCCTTGAATCCTTGAGCATTTCGCTCGACGGTGTCCGCGAGCAGGTCCAGGAGATCATCGGCCAGGGCCAGCAGGCGCCTTCCGGCCACATCCCCTTTACCCCTCGTGCCAAGAAGGTCCTGGAGCTCTCGCTCCGCGAGGCCCTGCAGCTGGGCCACAACTACATCGGTACCGAGCACATCCTCCTCGGCCTCATCCGGGAGGGCGAGGGCGTTGCCGCCCAGGTGCTCGTCAAGCTCGGCGCCGACCTGAACCGGGTCCGCCAGCAGGTCATCCAGCTGCTCTCGGGCTACCAGGGCAAGGAAACCACGGGCGCCGGCGTCGGCCCCGGCCAGGCGGAGGGTACCCCCGCGGGTTCCGTCGTCCTGGACCAGTTCGGCCGCAACCTGACCCAGGCGGCGCGCGAGAACAAACTGGACCCTGTGATCGGCCGCGAGCAGGAAATGGAACGCGTCATGCAGGTCCTTTCCCGGCGCACCAAGAACAACCCCGTGCTGATCGGCGAACCGGGCGTCGGCAAAACCGCCGTCGTCGAGGGCCTTGCCCAGGCAATCGTCCGTGGGGATGTCCCGGAAACCATCAAGGACAAGCAGCTGTACACCCTGGACCTCGGGTCCCTCGTGGCCGGCTCCCGCTACCGCGGTGACTTTGAAGAGCGCCTGAAGAAGGTCCTCAAGGAGATCCGCACCCGCGGCGACATCATCTTGTTCATCGATGAGATCCACACCCTGGTGGGTGCCGGAGCCGCCGAAGGCGCCATCGATGCGGCCTCGATCCTGAAGCCCATGCTGGCCCGCGGCGAACTCCAGACCATCGGTGCCACCACGCTGGACGAATACCGCAAGCACATCGAGAAGGATGCCGCGCTGGAGCGCCGCTTCCAGCCGATCCAGGTCAAGGAACCCTCCGTTGCGCACGCGATCGAGATCCTCAAGGGCCTCCGCGACCGGTATGAGGCACACCACCGCGTCACCATCACAGACGGGGCCCTCGCCTCGGCGGCGAGCCTTTCCGAGCGTTACATCTCGGACCGGTTCCTGCCGGACAAGGCGATCGACCTGATCGACGAGGCCGGGGC
>JBKPBZ010000161.1:0-8746 GCA_046727115.1 Actinomycetota bacterium
TTCATGCGCCGGCTGGTTCTCTCCGCCGTCGGCCTGCAGCTTCTGACAGCGCCGCTGGCCTCCGCGGCGACGGCGCCCGACGGACCCGGCGCAGGCCGGGCGGGCCAGGCAGCGGTGTCGGCATCGTGGACACCGCCGCCCGGCCCGCGCCGGGTCCGTCGGGCGCCGTCGCCGCGGAGGCCAGCGGCGCTGTCAGCAGCTGCAGGCCGACGGCGGAGAGAACCAGCCGGCGCATGAAAGCCGGGCTGAACCGGCCCGTGGCGGCCGCCGCGCGGGTCCTGCCAAGACGTTCAAACAGAGCAGCCGCGACGGCGATGGCGAAGGACATCACCCACCAGGTGATGACGATCAGTCCGGCGGTATTTGCCACGATCCCCAGCTGGTCCTCGAAGGACAGTGACTGCTGGCGCGCCGAGCCTGACTGCCAGCGCCGGACGAGGAAACCTCCGGTAGCCGCAAGGAAGATGCCCAGCAGCAGGATGGCAGCGGCCATTGCCGCGTCGGCCCGAACCGTCCGCCCGGGCGGGGGCAATGTCGAGGACTGGGTCCGGGGTTGCTGTGCCGCTGTCCGGTCCATGGCTGGTTCCTCCGTTCGCTCGCGTTACCGTTTGATGCTGTTTAATGCTCTTTAACCTTGTTTGATGCTGTTTAAGGCTGTTAAGTGAAGTCTGGTCCTGCACGGCTCGCTTTGTCTAGATCCAGTCGCGTGCCTGTGGATAGCCGGTGCCTCTGGAGGGAGGGCGGGATTGACGCCGCCCGTGGATTGACCCGTGCGGGAGGCGCGCCTACGCTGGCGCCATGCGGTGGGATGCCCTGTTTGACGACATGGAGGCGCAGCTGGCGGCGCGCCAGCGGCTGGATTTTGAGGCAGAAATAGCAGAGCGTGCACTGGTGGATTCTGCGGGCGTAGAGCTCGCGGACCGGCTCCGCGGTTCCCTCGGACGCGGCATCCGCGTGCACCTGTCCTCAGGGCCGGCGTTCGAGGGGGTGCTGAGCCACGCGGGCAGCGAAGCCCTGGTCCTGGATGAGCCCCAACACCAGGTACTGATTCCCTATGCCGCGGCCGCGCAATATGTGGGCCTTTCGCGGGTGGCGGTCACCGAACCGTCGACCGTGCGCCGGCGGCTGGGGTTGGGCAGCGCCCTGCGGGGACTCGCCAGGAACCGGGCACGGGTGACAATATTTCTCCCGCACGGGAGGGCAGAGACCGCGCTCCACGGCGTCATTGATACCGTCGGCCGGGATTTCCTGGATCTGGCCGTGGCGCCGGCGGGCGGCGAGGACTGGCGTCCGGCCGGCGGCCGGCAGGTCGTCTCAATTCCCTTTCGCGCCCTCGCGGGCATCAGATCCGTTGGCGCCGCGGGAGGCTAGTCAGAACGCCAAGATCAACTTCCAGCAGACTTCGACTTAGCCTCTTCGATCATGCGGCTGGCCTCGGCGTAGCGTTCCTCGATGTACTGCTCGAGCATCTTCTCCTCGACACGCCACTGGCCGCGCCCGCCCACCTGAATCGCCTTGAGTTCGCCGCTGCGAACCAGCGCGTAGGCGGCCGGAGAGTTGATCTGGAGCTGCTCGGCAACGTCAGCGAGAGTCAGGAATCGGGGCATGAGTCCATTTTGCCACCGTTGATGCCGACTGGTGCGGTTATCCACAGTTTGCGCCTGTTTGGCCCGGGATCTTCCACCCGGGCGACCCGGGCGTAACAATAGGGGTGCCCGGCATACCGGGAACGGGCGGCGACGACGGGGGAGCGGACGCATGAGTGGAAGCGCGGCAGCCGAAGGGGCCCGTCTGAAAAAGCCGTCCTGGAAAGACCCCCGGCTCCTCGTCGGAATCCTGCTCGTCCTGGCATCCGTCGTGGGCGTGGTCTCGCTGGTCGGTGCCGCGGACCAGACCACCGAAGCCTACGCCGCGCGCGAGCCGATCGCCGTCGGCGAGACCCTGACCGTCGACAAGCTGCACCGGGTCAAGGTGCGCCTCGGCGAGGTGGAACAGCACTACCTAACCCCGGAAACAGGCCTGGATGCCGGCCTCGTGGCTGTGCAGAGAATCGGCAAGGACCAGCTGCTGCCCCGCGAGAGTGTCGGCCAGCTCGATGGGCTGGACCGCAGGCCCGTCGCCGTCACCGTCGAGGAAACCCTTCCCGCCCAGGCCGTGGCGGGCTCCCGCGTGGACGTCTGGGTGGCCTTGCCGGATGCACGCAACGGCTTCAGCGAACCCACGTTGCTCCTCTCCGGCGCCGAAATTGCCCAGATCACCTCGGGCAGCACCGCCCTTGGGTCCTCCCGGTCGATGGTGGTCATGGTGCTCGTCCCGGACGCCCAGATGCCGAAGCTGCTGGGCGCCCAGGCTAACAAGGCAAAGATCGCGGTCGTGTGGAACCCGGGCGGAGCCGCGCGATGAGCATTCCCGTGGTGACGGTGGGGGACTCCCGCGATGACCTGGTGGGCGGTTTGGAGCGTCTGCACGGACCTGTGTCCGTGGTCCGGCGGTGCAGCGAGCTGGCGGAACTGCTGGCCGCCTGCCAGAGCGGGCTGGCCCGCGCCGCCGTCGTTGCCGCGGGCAGCGAAGAGCTGACGGCCTCGCTGGTGGACCGCCTGGCCGCCGTCGGCGTCGTCGTCATCGCCCTGACCGATAATCCGGAGGAATCGGCCCGCCTGCGGACCATCGGCGTGGCCGCAGAAGCCCGCGCTGTGGATGCCGCTGCCCTGGCGGCGCGGATTTCCGCAGCGGTGGCGCAGCTCAGTGGCGCCGGACCCCGGCCGCAGCCCGCTGGGTCCGACGATGCGTCCGCCGAGGCCGGGACGGCCAGCGGGCACGTGCCCGGGCCTTCCAGGGTGCCCCCAGCAACCCCAAACTCAGCCGCGAGGGGCCGGATCATTGCCGTCTGGGGGCCGGCCGGCGCGCCGGGCCGGACCCTGGTGGCCGCCAACATCGCGGGGGAGCTGGCGGCGGAAGGGCGGTCGGTGCTGCTGGTCGACGCCGACAGTTATGGTGCCAGCGTGGCCGCCCTCCTGGGTCTGCTCGACGAGGCTGCCGGGCTGGCCCAGGCCTGCCGGCTGGCGGACCAGGGTCTGCTCGACACCGATGCCCTGCTCAGGATCGCCACGACGGTGGCGACCAAGGCCGGGACGTTTCGTGTGCTCACCGGGATCACGCGGGCCGACCGCTGGACGGAACTGCGCGCCGCGGCGCTCACGCTGGTGCTGGAGCGCGCCCGGGAGATCGCAGATGTCACTGTGGTGGACACCGGCTTCTGCCTCGAGGCCGATGACGAGCTTGGCTTTGGCAGCGGCGCGCCCCGCCGCAACGCCGCGACCCTAAGAAGCCTGGAGCTGGCCGACACGGTCTTTGCCGTCGGGGCGGCCGACTCCATCGGCGTGCCGAGGCTGGTCCGCGGCCTGGCCGAGCTCCAGGCGGCCGTCCCGCAGGCGGTGCCGCAAGTGGTCATGAACAAAGTCAGGACTTCCGCCGTCGGGCGGTCGCCCGAACGCCAACTCCGGGCCGCGTGGGAGCGGTACGGCCCCTCGGTGCCGTTGACGGCGTTCCTGCCGTCCGATCCCGCGGCAAGCGACGCCGCCCTGCTGGCCGGGGCACTTTTACTCGAGTCCGCGCCCGAATCTGAGCTGCGGCGTGCGGTCGCCGCCTTGGTTTGTGCACCTGCCCAGCAAAACAAGAAATCCTTTGGCTTTTCTTCCACAGCAGAGCGCCGGGCAAAGGGCTAGGGTCAACATAAGGGCCGCAAAGAGGCGGCTGTGAACTTCTTTTATGGAGGCGTTTCGATGTCGTCTGGGTCCAGCGTGGAGGATCAGCCCGTTTCGATCGGGAGTAGCGAAAGCTACCTCGGGGATTACTACGAGCACCTCGCGGAGGAGGATTTCCGGGCGTACCCCCAGGAAGTCCTGACGGCAAGGGCGGAAACCCACCGCCAGATAGCCGCGACACGGCAGCCAGGCATCGCGAACATCGCCCTCCGTGACGAGGCCGACTGCAGCGTCCTGTACATCGTCACCGATGACATGCCCTTCCTCGTGGACTCCGTCAACGCCGAACTGGTCCGCCAGAACGCACCCATCCACCTCGTACTGCACCCGCTTTTCGTGGTGACCCGCAACCGCGAGACCGGCAGCCTGGTCAAGGTGGCGCGCGTACCCTCCCACCTAGGCATCTCCAGCGGCGACACGGCAGCCATGCCGAACCTCTCCCACCTGATCGCCCAGGGCGACAACGCCTCGCACATGGAATCCTGGATCGCCGTCGAAATCGACCTTGTCGACAAGGACAAGCGCGCCGAGCTGGTTAAGGGAATCACCCGGGTGCTCGGGGATGTCCGCGCCGCCGTCGAGGACTGGCCCAAGATGCGCACGAAGGCCCTTGAGATCTCCGCGGATTTGGACCGGGTGGCCAACCGGGCGCAGATTGCCGAGCTGCGCCAGGCCCAGGACCTGCTCCGCTGGCTCGATGACGGGAACTTCACTTTCCTCGGGTACCGCGAATACGACCTCGTGAACGTAGCCGGTGAGGATGTGCTGGAACTGCGCGAGGAAAGCGGTCTCGGCCTGCTCCGCGCCGGCGCGGACAGCCGACAGGTCCAGCACCTTACCGAGGCCGGCAGGAAGAAGGCACGCGAGAAGCGCGCCCTCGTGATCACGAAGGCGAACTCGCGCTCCACCGTGCACCGCCCGGCGTACCTGGACTACATCGGCGTCAAGAGCTTCGACGCCGCCGGCAACGTCAACGGGGAACGCCGCTTCATCGGCCTCTTCGCCACGACCGCCTACGCCGGTTCCGTCCGTGATATCCCCGTGGTCCGGGAAAAAGTGGCCGCAGTTCTCCACGACGCCGGCTTCCCGCCGGACTCGCACTCGGGCAAGGACCTGCTGGGCATCCTCGAGACCTACCCGCGCGATGAGATGTTCCAGATCGAAATCCCGGACCTCGCCGCCATCGCCACCGGCATCCAGCGGCTGCAGGAGCGCCGCCGGACGCGGCTCTTCCTCCGCCCCGACATTTACGGCCGGTTCATGTCCGCCGTCGTCTACCTGCCGCGCGACCGCTACACCACGAACGTCCGCCTGCGCATTGAGCAGGAACTGCGGGAGACCTTCAACGCCGTGTCCATCGACTACGAGGCGCGCATGACGGAGTCCGCCCTGGCCCGCCTCTTCTTCCGGATCCGGCTGCCCAAGGACGCCGATGTCAGCAACGTCAACAGCGACGAGCTGGAAAAGCGCCTGGTCCGGGCTGCCCGATCGTGGGGCGAAGGCATTTCGGAAGTTCTGCGCGCCCGCGGCGACGGCGGGGGCGCGGGCGCCAAGGAGAACGGCGCCAAGGAACTGGCAGCCATCTGGGCGGAAGCGTTTCCCGCCAGCTACCGCGTGGACTATGAGATCGAAGACGCGCTCCAGGACATCGACCGCTTCGAAAAGTACGGCGCCGCGGCCGAACGGGCCGGCGAGGCGGTCAAGGAGCAGCCCGGCGTCCACGTCTACCTGCCCGAAGGCGCCGGCGCCACGCTCGAAGAGGACGCCCGCGTCAAGCTCTACATGCTGGAGCCGAAGAGCCTGAGCCAGATCCTGCCGTACTTCCATAACCTCGGCCTCGAGGTCCTGGACGAGCGCCCGTTCGAAATCGAGACCGCGGATCAGCGGGACTTCTTCCTCTACGACCTCGGCCTCAAGTACCCCGCCGGCGTCGATCCCCAAGCCACCGGCCAGCTGCTGGCCGAGTCCTTCGGCGCTGCCGTGACCGGCGCCGTGGAGTCCGACAGCTTCGACCGGCTGGTGCTGCGGGAGGGCATGCACTGGCGCCAGGTGGTCGTACTGCGCGCGTATGCCAAATACATGCGGCAAATGGGCAACACCAACTCCTTCGGATTCCTGGCGGACACCCTGCTGGCGAACCCGGAGGTCACGCGGGGACTCAGCGCCCTGTTCACGGCACGCTTTGACCCGGCACTCAGCGACACGGAGCGCGTGCTCAGGGAGGTCGAGGTCCTCGCCGGACTGGATGCAGCGATCGAGCAGGTCGCGACCCTCGACGCGGACCGGCTGCTGCGCACGTTCAAGAACCTGATCGAAGCCACGCTCCGGACAAACTTTTACCAGAACAAGCCCTACCTGAGCTTCAAACTGGATCCGTCCCGCATCGCGGGCCTGCCGTTCCCGCGGCCCATGTACGAGATCTGGGTCTACTCGCCCCGGGTCGAGGGCGTGCACCTGCGCTTCGGCAAGGTGGCCCGCGGCGGCCTGCGCTGGTCGGACCGGCGCGAGGACTTCCGCACCGAAATCCTGGGCCTCGTGAAGGCCCAGACCGTCAAGAACGCCGTCATCGTCCCGACCGGCGCCAAGGGCGGCTTCTACGCCAAGCAGCTCCCCGACCCGGCAGCGGACCGCAGCGCCTGGATGGCCGAGGGCGTCGAGAGCTACAAGACGTTCATCCGCGGACTCCTGGACATCACGGACAACCTGATCGTGACGACTGAAGGCGAAACCGTCAGGCCGCCGGCCGACGTCGTGCGCCATGACGACGACGACTCCTACCTCGTGGTCGCGGCCGACAAGGGCACGGCGTCCTTCTCCGACATCGCCAACGGGCTGGCCGGCGAATACGGCTTCTGGCTCGGCGACGCCTTCGCCTCCGGAGGCTCCGTTGGCTATGACCACAAAGCCATGGGCATCACCGCCCGCGGCGCCTGGGAATCAGTCAAGCGCCACTTCAGCGAACTGGACCTCGACACCCAGGCGGAGCCCTTCACCGTGGTGGGCGTCGGCGACATGTCCGGCGACGTGTTCGGCAACGGCATGCTGCTCTCCAAGCACATCCGCCTGCTGGCAGCCTTTGATCACCGGCACATCTTCCTCGACCCCACTCCGGATGAAGCAACGTCCTTTGCCGAGCGCCAGCGGCTGTTCGAACTGCCCCGGTCCTCGTGGGACGACTACAACAAGTCGCTCATCAGCGAGGGCGGCGGCGTCTTTGCCCGGCAGGCCAAGTCGATCCCGGTGTCCGCGCAGGTCCGCGCCGCCCTCGGCCTCCCGGAGGGCACCACGGAGCTGAGCCCGCCGGACCTCCTGCGCGCCATCCTCCTGGCCCCGGCGGACCTGCTCTACAACGGCGGCATCGGCACCTACGTCAAGGCCAGCACCGAAACGAATGCCGAGGTTGGCGACAAGGCCAACGACGCCATCCGCGTGGACGGCCGGGAACTGCGGGTCAAGGTGGTCGGCGAAGGCGGAAACCTAGGGATGACCCAGCGCGGACGCATCGAGGCCGCCCTGCAGGGCGTCATCCTCAACACCGATGCGATCGACAACTCGGCCGGCGTGGACTGCTCGGACCACGAGGTCAACATCAAGATCTTCGTGGACCGGATGGTCGCGGCAGGCAAGCTTGAGCCCGCCGAGCGCGCGGACTTCCTCGCCTCGATGACCGACGAAGTCGGCCGGCTGGTGCTCGAGGACAACATCGACCAGAACATCCTGCTCCTCAACGACCGGATGCGGGTCTCCGAATGGAGCCCCAGCTACGAACGGCTCATGGACTGGCTGGAAAAGTCGGCGGACCTCAAACGGGATCTCGAGGCACTGCCCACCACGGCCACGCTGCACGAGCGGCTGGAACAGGGCCAGGGGCTGACCTCCCCGGAGCTTTCGGTCCTGGCCGCCTACGCCAAAATCGAACTTGCCACGGCCCTGCGGGACAGCGACCTCGCCGATGACCCGTGGTTCCGCACGACGCTGCGGGCCTACTTCCCGAAGCAGCTGCGGGAGAGGTTCGACGCCGAACTGGACACCCACCCGCTGCGCCGCGAGATCATCGCGACCGTGGTCGCCAACGACATGATCAACCTCGGCGGCATCACCTTCGCGTTCCGCGCGATTGAGGAAACCTCGGCCACGGAAGCGGCCCTCGCCAAGGCGTTCGTGGCACTCCGCGAGGTCTACGAGCTGGACATCATGGTCCAGGAACTCAACGAACTGCCCGCGTCGTTCCCGACCGAACACTGGAGCACTGTCCACCTGGATATCAGGCGGCTGCTGGACCGCGCCGTCCGGTGGCTCCTGGGCCAGGGCTCCGCGTCCCGTCCCATCGCCGAGATCGTGGCCGAATTCAAGCCGCTCATGGATCCCATGCGGGCCCGGCTGCTGGACTACCTCCGGGGCGACGACCGCGCCCGCGTGGCCGAATGGCTGGAGAAGGCGCGCAGCTGGGACCTTCCGGAAGACCTGGCACACCGCTGGGCGGAACTGTTCGAGAGCTTCGTGCTCCTGGACATCGCGAAGATCGTCCACGGCAGCAAGGAATCCGTGGCCGATATTGCCCACGTCTACTACACGGTCTTCAACCGCTTCCATGCAGATTCCCTCCTCGAACGCATCACCAAGCTGCCGAGGGCGGACCGCTGGCAGGCACTGGCCCGTGCAGCCCTGCGCGATGACCTGTACTCCACCGTCTCGGACATGACGACGGCGGTGCTGGAGAGCACTCCGGCCGGGACTCCGGCTGAAGAGCGGCTCGCGGCCTGGGAGGGCCAGAACGCGGAGCAGTTGGGCCGGGCGAAGTCCATGTTTGACGAGGTCAATGCGCTCGAGGCCGATGACATGGCCTCACTGTCGGTAGCATTGAGGCTCTTGAGGTCAATCGTCCGACGCTAAGGGGCTGCCGTCCCTGGTGTCGCAAATGGAGGTGCTGTGGCAATCTTTACGGACCCAATCAGGGAACATGCTGATTTTGGCCCGGGGGA
>JBKPBZ010000162.1:0-13142 GCA_046727115.1 Actinomycetota bacterium
GGTCCGGGCCGGGCGGGCGGGGTCCAGCGTTCCACGGGCAACGGCGCCACGTGGTGAGGTGCTGCCGAGGACAACGGGCCCAGCGGATCCTTCAAGGTACGCTCGGCGGCCTGCACCGCCATTTCGAGCACGTCCAGGACAGCCGTCCAGGCCGCCAGCGCTGTGTCAGCGGCCGCGGACTGGGTCAGGGTCGATGTGGTGTGGCTGTAGCCGGCTTCCCCTAGGCCGATACCCGCGTGGGCCGGCTCAGCCAAAACCGAGACTCCCGCCACCTGTTCCGGTCTGGGTGTTCCAGGCCCCGGCTGCCGGGAAGGCGGTGGGGGTTGCGGCGGGGAAGGCTGCTGCGGTTCCGCGACTGGTGGCGGCAGGCGCCGGGATGGCGGCCGCGGCCTCGTGCCAGGCCTGGCGCAGGGGTTCCAGCAGTTCGATGGCTTCGCGGGTCAATGCCGGGTCGCGCTGGATGTTGGCGTTGACCAGGGCCGTAAAGGCGTAGTTATAGAGGCCGATCAGCCCGTCGGCGCCGTCCCAGGAATCAGTCTTCAAGGACGAGAGGAGCTCGGCAATGATGGCTTGCGCATGCAGCAGGTTTTCCGAAGCGACGGGCCAGTTGGCTCCCTGCTGTGCTGTCTCCGCCCGGCCAAGGTCCAGCAGGAGGCGGTCGTAGAGCATGGTGAGCAGGCGCGCCGGCGGGGCCGAGAGGACGGAGTCCTCAAGGTACTGGTTGCGCTGGGCCACGCTTCCGAAGGACATGGCTGTCATGCTGAGTTACTTCCTGAGGAGAGGCCGGCGAGCTGGGAGGTGAGCCATGTCTTCTGGGCGTTCATGTTGCTGAGCGCCACTTCGAGGCCGGAGTAGGTACGCTCGAGCGTTGCTTTCCGGGAGGCGAGGCGGGTGTCCCAGTCGCTGATCCGGTCGGCAAGGTCACGGACCTCGGACTGCTGCCCGGTGATGGTGGTGGTCAGCGTGCCGTTGTACTTGTCAGACGCCGACGTGGCCGCGGTGGCGATGCGCCCGGCGATCTCCTGCACCTTGGCTGCAGTGCCCGCGGGATCGGCGGCGAGGGCGGCGGCGAACTTGGTGGCGTTGAATTCCATGGTGCCGGTCTTGGTGATGCTGATGCCAATTTCCGATGGGGATGTTGGCGGCGTACCGACGGGCAGGGACGCGGCGGAAAGAATGCTTTGGTTTACCGAACGCACGGTGCTGTCGCCGGCGAAGACCCCGGCGGATGTCGTGGTGCCGCTGGTGGTGGTCGAGGTGCTCACCGCGGACTTGCTCGCCACGAGGGCGAAGATGCCGTTGGCGCCGTCGACCAGATCAGAGGCTAGCTTGGTGATCCCGGCGTCGTCGCGGGAAACCGTGAGCGTCACGGGCGCGGGCGTCACCTCTTTGGCGGTCACGGACACGCCAGGGAGGAGATCCGTGAACGTGTTCGTGGGCGACTTCACGGTCTGGGCCGCGGTTGTGCCCGGCCAGAGGGCGATTTCGGCGTCCTGGGCCGTCTTGACGTCTGTGAAGGTTGTACCGGCGTCGGAAATGGTGAAGGCACCGGCTGCGCCGGACTTCGTGGCCGAGAACTGGAGCCGGAATTCCCCGCCGCCCACGGAGACTTTGCTGGCCGTCACGCCTGCGCCGGCAGCATTGACGGAATTGACGACGTCGTCCAGCGAACTGGTCAGCGGGGTGATGGTGTACGTCTGGCCGCCGCTGTTGATGGTCATGGTGGTGTAGGGCCAGCCCACGACCTTGTCGGTGACCGTGACCTGGGTCTGGGCCAGCTTGTTCACCTGAAAATCGATGGCGCCTGCTTTGGCCGTGGCGGTGGCGGTGGCAACGACTTTGTCGCTGCTGGTTGTTGCGGAGTACAGGTCCAAGGCACCGGGCTTTGCTGCGGCCGTGGCCTGCGTGGCGAGGGCCGCGACCTTGCTGTTGAGGCCTTGCAGCGCCGAGACCATCGACTGAACGTCGTAGGACTTGTTCTTCAGCAGGGTCTGAGGGAGGGCTTCCGCCTGGATGATGGAGCTAATGAGCGCGGTGGTGTCGAGCCCGCTGGCCAATCCGTCGAGTGAGATCCCCATGGCTGCCTCTCCCTGCTGTCAAGAACTGTCTCGGAATTCTGTTTTCGGAACTGCGGATCCTGTGCGTAAGGACCGGACGATGGATTGCTCGCATCGTCCGGCCCTTCCGCAGTGAATCGATCGGGATTGTGTCTTCGTCCGATCAGGTGGCAGCCTCATTTCAGACTGCCGGAACCGGTTTAGCGCAGGAGGGAAAGAACACCCTGGCTGGACTGGTTTGCCTGGGCCAGCATGGCGGTGCCGGCCTGGGACAGGATGTTGGCCTTGGTGAACTTGACCATTTCCGAAGCCATGTCGACGTCGGCGATGCGGGACTGTGCAGCCTGCAGGTTCTCGCCGGCGACGTTCAGGGACTTGACGGTGTGCTCCATGCGGTTCTGGGCGGCGCCCAGATCTGCCCGGGAAGCGGACACGTTGCCGATGTGGGTGTCCACGGTGGCAACGGCTGCTGCCGACGTGGTGGCGTCGGTGAAGGTCAGGCCCTTGACGGCGGTGGCGATGGCCTTGACGTCCATACCTGCGGAGCTGGTGGACACCGTGATCTGGTTGTCGGCGGTGGTGGAGCCTGCGCCGACCTGGAAGACCATCGCGCCCGCGCCGTTGCCGGACGTGGCGCCGGAGAGGAGCTTGATTCCGTTGAAGTTGGTGGCGGAGCTCATGCGGTCCAGCTCATCACCCAGAGCAGTAACTTCCTTGCCGATTGCCGTACGGGCTGCAGCGTTGTTCGAGTCGTTGCCGGCCTGGACGGAGAGGTCACGCACGCGCTGCAGGATCGAGTGGACCTCGGTCAGGGCGCCTTCAGCGGTCTGGATGACGCTGATGCCGTCCTGAGCGTTACGGGCGGCCTGGGCCGAACCGGTGACCTGTGACTTCAGGCCCTCGGAGATGGACAGGCCGGCTGCGTCGTCGCCGGCGCGGTTGATGCGCAGGCCAGTGGACAGCTTCTCCAGGGACTTGGAAAGGTCATTCTGCGTGGCGTTGAGGTTGCGGTAAGAGTTGTTTGCCGCGAGGTTGTTGTTAATGACGAAGCCCATGGTGTTTCCTCCGTGATTGGGACTGTAAGCGATGGCCCATCCGTGGGCCTTCAGGAGTAGTTATCGCCAGTTGGGAAGCACAGGTAAGGAGAAATCCAAAATTGTTTTCGGATTTTCCCTCGCGCCAAATTCCGCGTGTTATCAGTCTTATTCCCGCTAACGGATCTCCGGGCCCCGCCGATAGTTTGTACGAACCCCGCTGTAGGCTGCGTCGTCCGCACGATGAAACAGATGCCTCGGCACCACTGCACCTGTCACCTGCACCATTCACACATGAGGGAGCCGTCCGGAACATGGCCATCCACGAACTTTCAGCCCTGCTGTGGCGGGAGCGTGAACTCCTGGACGTTCTGACATTCAAGCTTGAGGAAGAACAGCTGTTGCTGACCTCGGGCAAATCCCGCTGGTTGCCCCACGGGACCAGGGAAGTGGAGCAGGTATTGGGCCACCTCTCCCAGGCGAGCCTGGCGCGCACCATTGAGGCCGCCGTCGTCGCCGAGGTCTGGGGGCTCCCCACGGATGCCTCCCTGGCCGAACTCGCCGCCGCCGCCCCGGAAGGTGCCTGGGCCGAGGTCCTCACCGCGCACCTGACGGCCCTGACCCGCCAGACCGCCCTGATCAAGGAACTGCGCGACTCCAACGAGCAGTACCTGCGCACAGCGGTCCGCTCCACCCAGGAGTCGCTTGCCGACCTCAACCCCGCGGCCGCGACAGGCACCTACGACGCCCACGGCAAGACCGGGGAATCCGCCGGGTCCCGCATCTTCGACCAGCAATTCTAAGGAAGCGACCATGAGCACCTTCGGCGCCCTCAACACCGCCTACCGTGGGCTGACCGCCGCCCAGCAGGGCCTGAATGTGGCAGGGCAAAATATCGCCAACGCCGCTACCGAGGGGTACACCCGTCAGCGTGTGGATCAGTCCTCGCTGGCGGCGCCTGCCCGCGGGCTCTTCAGCGGCGGCCTGTTGCAGGCCGGCCAGGGTGTTTCGGTGGACGCCATCGCACGGCTCGGCAGCAGCTTCCTCGACGGCACTGTCCGCTCGGCCGGAGCCCAGGCCGGCTACGCGGGTGTTCGGTCCTCGGCTCTGCAGGGCATCGAAGGCGTCCTCCAGGAGCCCGGCGACAACGGCATCTCAACCGCGCTGCAGGGTTTTTGGTCCGCGTGGCAAGCCGCCGCCAACCAACCCTCGGAGGACGGTCCAAGAGGGCTCCTGCTGAACGCCGCCAACTCCGTGACAGACAAGATCTCCTCCGCGTACCAGGGGCTCGACGCGCAGTGGAGCAGGACCCGCGCCCAGGCCTCCGACAGCGTTGACGCCGTCAACGCTGCCGCCGCCCAGGTCGCCGCCTACAACACCACTATCAGGTCAGCCCTCGCCGCCGGCGGATCGGCCAATGAGCTGATCGACGCCCGGGCAAAGCTCACGGAGAAAATTGCCAGCCTCGCCGGCGGCACTGTCCGCGAGCAGCCCGACGGCACCGTGGACGTCCTTGTCGGCGGCAATGCGCTGGTCACGGGCGGCTCAGTCCGGACGCTGGCCCTCTCGGGGTCTTCATCGGAGCGGATGGGAACGCCGGTTCAACTTGAATGGTCGGACCGCAGCGGTGTCGCCGTGCCTGTCGACGGCGGCGAGATCGCTGGCGGCCTCTCTGTGCTGGCACCAGCCGCCACACCGCCGTCCACTCCCGGCTCCGGCGGCGCCATCGCCGAGGCCGCCGGGAAGTACAACGACTTCGCCGTGGCCCTTGCCACGGCCGTGAACCCCATCCACGCGACCGGTGTCACAGGCACCGGCGCCACCGGCGTCGGTTTCTTCACCATCGCCGGCGCTGGCCCCGCCGCGCTGAACATCAAGGGACCCGCAAACACCGCCGACATCGCCCTCAAGTCACCGACTGGCGGCGCCCTTGACACCAGCATCGCGGACAAGATCTCGCAGCTTGGCACCGGGCCGGCTTCACCGGACAAGGTCTGGTCCAGCATCGTCACCAATATCGGGGTGCAGTCACGCGGTGCCCAGCAGCGCGAAGACCTGACCAAAGCGGCACAGACATCGGCGCTGACCGGCCGTGCCTCGCAGGCGTCAGTGAGCCTGGATGAGGAAAATGTCAGCCTGCTGACCAACCAGCACGCCTACCAGGCAGCGGCACGCGTGATGACCGCCGTCGACGAGGCCCTTGATGTCCTGATCAACCGCACCGGACTGGTAGGAAGATAGCCATGCTGAACCGGGTAACAAACCTGACCATGAGCGCGGCCGCCCAGCGCACGCTGCAGGCCCAGCAGTCCAAACTGGCCGAGCTGCAGGAAAAGGCGACCACGCTCAACAAGATCTCGCGCCCCTCGGACGATCCTGCCGCCACGGCGCAGGCCCTCGAGACCCGGGCCCTCCTCGCCGCCAACGCACAGTACGGCCGCAACATTGACGATGGCAACAACTGGCTCACGGCGGCGGATTCCGCCCTCGAGCAGGCCACGAATGTGATGCACCGGATCAAGGACCTGACCGTCCTGGCCGGCAATGGCTCCCTCGCTCAGTCCGGCAAGGACGCCATCGCCAGCGAGCTGGATTCCCTGAACAAGGACCTGGTCTCGATCGCCAACAGCAAGCACCTGGGCCGCAACATCTTCGCCGGCAGCTCGGATGCTGCCAGCGCCTTCACCGGCACCCCGCCCGCGCTCGACGGGCTCCCCAAGAGTCCCGTGGAACGCCGCATCAGCGCCACCGAAACCGTCCGCGTGGACGCCGACGGCGCCGCGATCTTCGGTAGCGGTACCGGCTCAGTCTTCGATATCGTGGGCCAGATGGCCGCCGACTTGCGGGCCGGGACGGACACCTCGCCCCGGGCCAGCCAAGTGGACACGGCCTTCAAGAACATCGTCAACGGTCGTTCGGAAATTGGAACACGCCAGTCGCTGCTGGACCGGGCCAGCAGCGTGAATACAGAATTGGAGGCCTCCTTGGACGCACAGAAGGCGGGCATTGAGCAGGCAGACCTTGGCAGCGTCATCATGGACCTGAAACTTCAGGAGACCAACTACCAGGTGGCCCTCGCGGCCACGGCCCGGGTGCTGCAGCCGACCCTGATGGACTTCCTGCGGTGAGCACTCCGGTCATGGACACTCCCGTCGCTAGCCTGCCCCTCACTTTTACCGCACCCATGCCGGGCTTCGAGGATCTGCACGACTTCGTGCTGCGGAGCGTCGAGGGCGCGGCGGGACTCTACGCCCTGGAGGCCGGTTCCAGCCCGGTGCGGCTGTTCCTGGCCGACGCCGCCGTGTTTGCGCCGAGCTACGCTCCGCCGGTCCCGGCAGCAGCGCTGGAGGCCCTGGAACTCGACGAGCGGGAGGCACCCCAGGTGCTGATCGTGGTCAACCACTCCCCCGGCGCCACGACGGTGAACCTCATGGCGCCGATCGTTCTCAACCGCGGCACCGGACGCTGTACGCAGCTGGTGCTGGACGGCCGGGACTTCCCGCTCCGGGCCGAGCTCGGCTCGCTCTAGCCAACCCGCCTGCTCGAGCCAACCCGGCCGGCGAGACGCGCGGGTGGGCATCGTCCCGGCCTCACCAGAGGCAGCTCCGGCCGTCACCAGAAGTGCGCCACGTCAACCACGAGCCGTGACCCGGCGCCCGGGCCGGGCAGGGTTTGGACCCGGAACGGCAGGCGCGCACGCACTCCCAGGCCCAGGCTGCTGTAGCCTTCGAAGCTGCCCGCCCACGCCACCTGCCGGAACGTCTGGTAGCCGGTAACGTCGGTCAGTTCACTCTTGTTCGGCGGGTTGTAAGTGGGCTTGCCGGCATCGTCATAGGCAGGCGCGTTGACCGTGAGCTGAAGAAAGGCCTGGCCTTCCAGCGGGATCGGCAGGCCGGACCCGTCCTGTACCACCTCGGGCACGTAGCGGATGGTGTAGCCGGCCACAGGGCCGTTGAGGTCAATGACCAACCGGTCAAAACAGTAGTGCTGACCGGTCCGCACGTTCACCACTTTGGCCTTGCTCATGGCCGGATTCGTTTTGCTCAGCGAACCCCAGACCTGTCCGCAATACGGGTCCGCGGCGGCCGGGGCCGGTGCAAGCACCCCGAGGCCGGCGGCCGGTGCCGGCGCAAGCACCCCGAGGCCGGCGGTCATCAGCACTGCCCCGAGCAAAGCATTAATCTTCTTGAACTGGGTCTTCTTCAACTGGGTCTTCTTCAACTGGGTCTTCTTCACGGCGGGCCACCCCTTGGTGCTGCCTGAACTCTTGAGCTGGCTGAACAGTCAGTGCAGGTCAGACGCTTCCAGCGTAGGCGGCGCCGAACCTGCGGGCGAGGCCCTCAACCGTATCGGCGCCCAACCGTTAATGTGGCCCGATCCTGGTCACGGACGGATTTCACGGACAGATTTCGAGACCTACCTTCACGAACAGATAACACCCGCGGGCCATGCCGGGAACGCATGCCAGGAACGCGGAAGCGCCGGCACCCTCCCGGGTCCGGCGCTTCGTGCGGCTTGCTGTCTCATCGGCCGCGGGACGTCCCCAGCTGCGGGGCAGCCCGGACGCGGGATGGTTCTTAGCCTTCGCAGTCGCGGCAGTACTTCATGCCGTTCTTTTCGAGGGCGACCTGGGACCTGTGACGGACCAGGAAGCAGGAGGAGCAGGTGAATTCATCGGACTGCTCGGGAACAACAATGACCGTCAGTTCTTCGCCGGACAGATCCGCGCCCGGAAGATCGATGCCTTCAGCGGTGTCATTCTCATCGACGTCGATCACAGCAGTCTGCGCGCCGCCGCTGCGGGACGCTTGAAGAGCCTCCAGCGACTCAGCGGGAGATTCTTCTTCTGTCTTGCGTGGGGCGTCGTAATCGGTAGCCATATCGGGGTTCACTTTCGTTGCTGCGCAGCGCCATTTCAGGCACCTCAGTGAAGCAGTTTAGGACATTATGCATGGAGTTGAGGAATAGTGTGGCCAATCAGACAGAATGAGTCGGAGGGGCGCGGAAGCCCGGGCAACGGCCCCCGCGAGAGCCCGGCCGCGGCCAACGCGCGGGCAATTCAGGCGACCGGCCAGACCACCAACGTCTGCCACTTCGCCGGGTCGGGCTCGGCGCCGGGATCGGTAAGGTAGTACTCCCACATTGCCTCCCCCGGGCTCGCACCGTCCTGCCGCATCCGCGCCATGATCGCGCCGTAGGTCTGCTGCAGCGATTCGTAGGACCCGATGTGCATCGCCTCGTAGGCCCGGCCTGCGGGAAGCGCCCCGGCGACCACCGCAGTGTCCGCACCGGTTGGGTTCGTAAAAGGGGCCGCGAGGGGGAACCCCGCCTCGACGTCGACGACGTCGGTCGGCTTGCCTCGGTACAGTGCGAACGGGGGTCCGGCCAGCTGGACATGCTGCTCCTGCACCGCACCCATGACGGCGCCGAAAGCACGGCCAAAAAAGTCCCGCAGCGCATTCATCGGGACAGTCTCACGCACCACAGCAGTCGGCTGTTCCTTGAGTTGGGCGGGCTTGATGTCCGGAGCCGCCCCCGGGTTCGTTTGAGTCATACGCCCAGAGTCTGCCGCGTCCAATCCGCGGTCTAGGGCCTTACGTCCCGCGCCGAAGGAGCGCCCACGGAGTGCCCGCGGTATCCGGCCGCACGCACGCACACGGTGTCCGTAGGGCCGCTGATAAATAAATGAACTTTATTCATATAAGGTCTTGCCCCGCGCCGCGATCAGCCTGATACTAAATGAACAGCGTTCATTTATGTGATCCCCGTCTCACTGGAGTAGCCATGATCGAAATCACGTCCCTCGACACCCCGCCCTCCCTCGCCCGCACCGCACCGTCCAACAAAACACCGTCCAACACAACACAGTCCGGCACAACACAGTCCGGCCGTCCGGCGCTGCGGGTCGGCGTCGTGCAGCACCGCTGGCAGCCTGACGCCGCGGCCCTGCACGCCGAACTGGACGAAGGCATCGGGCGGGCCGCCCGGTTGGGGGCCGACGTCGTCTTCCTTCCCGAGCTCACGCTGTCCCGGTATCCCGCGGACACGCTTCCCGAAAATGACACCACCCGGGTCGGGGCACCGCGCCCGCGGCCCGCGGACATCGCCGAGGACCTGTTCACCGGCCCCACGTTCCGCTTCGCGGCGGACGCGGCCCGCCGGCACGGAATCTGCGTCCATGCTTCGCTGTACCAGAAGGCGGAGAACCCGGACGGCTCTGACGACGGCCTGGGCCTGAACACTGCCATCCTGGTCTCCCCCGAAGGCGAACTGCTGGCCCGCACGCACAAACTGCACATCCCGGTCACGGCCGGCTACTACGAGGACAAGTTCTTCCGCCAGGGCCCGGACGGCGACGACGCCTACGAGGTCCACTCCCCCGCCGAACTCGGCGGCGCACGGTTAGGCATGCCCACCTGCTGGGATGAATGGTTCCCCGAGCTGGCGCGGATCTACTCCCTCGGCGGGGCCGAACTTCTGGTCTACCCCACCGCCATCGGCTCTGAGCCGGACCACCCTGACTTCGACACCCAGCCGTTGTGGCAGCAGGTCATTGTGGGCAACGGCATTGCCAACGGGCTGTTCATGGTTGTCCCCAACCGGTGGGGAAGTGAAGGCACGCTGAACTTCTACGGCTCCTCCTTCATCTCCGATCCCTACGGTCGGATCCTCGCCCAGGCGCCGCGGGATGAATCCGCTGTCCTCGTCGCGGACCTGGACCTTGACCAGCGCAAGGACTGGCTCACGCTCTTTCCGTTCCTGGCCACGCGACGGCCGGACACCTACGCGCGGCTGACCGAACCGGTACGCCCCGAGGCCCCGTTCGGCCTCAATGCGGATGAGGCCACCGCTCTGAAGAGCACCCCACAGAAGGTCACGGCATGAGCGCCTGGCGGATGCCGTCCGAAACGGCCCCCCAGGACCGCGTCTGGATGGCGTTCCCCACCGGCGGCTACACGCTGGGCGAAACAGAGGCAGAAGCCCACGCCGCCCGCTCCGTCTGGGCCGCCGTCGCGAACGCCGTCGTGGAGTTCGAAGCGGTCACCATGCTGGTGGCGCCGGCGGATGCAGAGATTGCTGCCCGCTACCTGCACCCGGACATCGAGGTGGTCACTGCGGCGCTGAACGACGCCTGGATGCGGGACATCGGCCCCACGTTCGTCCTGGACGACGGCGGTCGGCTCGGCGCCGTGGACTGGGTGTTCAACGGCTGGGGCGGCCAGGACTGGGCCGCCTGGGACAAGGACTCGCTCGTGGCAGCTGCCGTCGCGGCACGCTCCGGTGCCAGCCACCTCGTCTCGCCGCTGGTGAATGAGGGCGGCGGCATCCACGTCGACGGCGAGGGCACGGTCCTCGTCACCGAGACGGTGCAGCTGGATCCCGGCCGGAACCCCGGGCTCAGCAGGGCCGACGTCGAGGCAGAACTGGCCCGGACCCTGGGCACCAGCCACGTCATCTGGCTTCCGCGCGGGCTGACCCGGGATTCGGAACGGTTCGGCACGCGCGGCCACGTCGACATCGTCGCCGCCATCCCGTCCCCGGGCACCGTGTTGGTCCATTCCCAGCAGAACCCGGCACACCCCGATTTCGAGGTCAGCCGGGACATCATCAGCCACCTCGCCACCACCCGGGACGCGGCCGGCCGCGAATGGAACATCATCGAAGTCCCCGCCCCGGAAACCCTAACGGATGGGGAAGGCTTCGTCGATTACAGCTACATCAACCACCTGGTGGTCAACGGCGGCGTCATCGCCTGCACGTTCGGCGACCCGATGGACGAAAAAGCGTTGCGCATCCTCGGCGACGCCTACCCCGGCCGCAAAGTGGTGGGCATCGACGCCCGCGAGCTCTTCGCCCGCGGCGGCGGCATCCACTGCATCACCCAACAGCAACCGTCCGCCTCCCAGAACAAAGGTCAGCCATGAGTCAAACTATCGGCCGTGAAGACGGCACCACCACGCACGACGTCGTCGATCCGGCCGGTTCCAAACACGGCATCACGGGCAAGGGGCTCAAGGGCGGCCAGCTTGGCCTGCTCGCCGTCGTGGTCCTGGGCATCTCCTCCGTGGCGCCCGCCTACAGCCTCACCAGTTCGCTGGGACCGGCCGTCGGCGCCGTGGGCGTACAGCTGCCGGCGATCTTCATCGTCGCGTTCATCCCCATGATCCTGGTGGCGTTCGCCTACCGGGAGCTCAACGCCGATTCCCCGGACAGCGGCACCACCTTCACCTGGGCCACGAAGGCGTTCGGCCCGTTTGTCGGCTGGATGGGCGGCTGGGGGCTGCTGGCCGCCAACATCATCGTCCTGTCCAACCTGGCCGGCGTCGCGGTGGACTTCTTCTATCTCTTCCTGGCCCAGGTGTTCAACAACCCCGGACTCGCGGACCTGACCTCGAACACGGCCGTGAATATCATTACCTGCCTGGTGTTCGTGGCACTCGCCGTCTGGGTCAGCTACCGCGGCCTGCACGCCACCAAGCTCGTGCAGTACAGCATGGTCGGATTCCAGGTGCTGGTCCTGGCGGTCTTCATCATCATGGCGCTCGGCCACGCAGCGTCCGGTGACGCGGGCACCTCGCTCGCGTTCAGCTGGGACTGGTTCAACCCGGCGAAGATCGAGAGCTTCGAGCAGTTCACCGCCGGCATGTCACTGGCCGTCTTCGTCTACTGGGGCTGGGACGTCTGCCTCACCGTGAACGAGGAAACCAAGGGCGGCCGGGGCACGGCCGGGCGGGCGGGAACCACGACGGCGGTCGCCGTCCTGGCGCTCTACCTCGCCGTGATCGTGGCCACCATGATGGTGGCCGGCACCGGAGCCGACGGCATCGGCCTGAACAACCCGGACAACCAGGCGAACATCTTTGCAGCACTGGCCTCCCCCGTCATGGGTCCGCTGGCCATCCTGATGTCCCTGGCCGTGCTCTCCGGCACCGCGTCCTCCCTGCAGTCCACCATGGCTTCCCCCGCCCGCAGCCTGCTGGCCATGGGGCACTACGGGGCGCTGCCGCCGCGCTTCGCCTCCGTCAGCAAGCGCTTCGGGTCCCCCGGCTACGCCACGGTGATTGCCGGCGTGATTTCCGGCGGCTTCTACGCCGTCATGAAGGTGGTCAGCGAAAACGTCCTCAACGACACCATCATGGCCCTGGGCCTGATGATCTGCTTCTACTACGCCCTCACCGCGTTCGCCTGCACGTGGTACTTCCGGCACAGCCTGTTCGCCAGCATCCGCAACTTCTTCATGCGGCTGCTGTTCCCGGTCCTGGGCGGCCTGGTCCTCACCGTGGTCTTCTTCCAGACCGCCGTGGACAGCTGGGCACCGGAATTCGGCAGCGGCTCCGAGGTCTTCGGCGTGGGCCTGGTCTTCGTCCTGGGCATCGGCATCCTCGCCCTCGGCGTCGTGGTCATGCTCGTGACCGTGAAGCAGCATCCGGGCTTCTTCCGGGGCGAGACCATCCGGAAGGACACCCCCGCCCTGGTGGTTCCGGAATAGCCTCGCAATAAGGACCCGCCGGCCTGGGCGAACCCCGGGCCGGCGGGTTTTTGCGTGCGTCCGTCGCCCGCAAGGCCGCCATTGCAGGCTGAGGAACACTTACCCGTGCTAGATTCACGCTGTCCGCGTTTCTGCGGGCTCTAGCGCAGCCTGTTCCGGGCGCGGCAACTTGGGGGAAATTTTTATGCTGCTATTCAACCGCGTCCGGACTCTATCAATTCCGTTGTTCCTGGCCGTAGCCATGGTGCTTTCTCTGGCACCGCTTGCCCCCGCATCCGCCGCGCCGGCCATCACGACGGCGGTACTTCAAGCGTCCGCCGCGCTGTTGAAGACGACGCCTGTGCCGACGATCACGGGCAAGACAAAGGTCGGCTACACCCTCACCGCAGTCCCGGGCACCTGGGGTCCGGCACCCGTCACCCTGAAGTACCAGTGGAAGGCCAACGGCGTCGCCATCGTCGGCGCGACCGCCGCCACCTACAAACTGGCCGCGGCGCAGGCCGGCAAGGCCATCACCGTCACCGTCACCGGAACGAAGACCGGCTACACCACCGCCTCGAA
>JBKPBZ010000163.1:0-20599 GCA_046727115.1 Actinomycetota bacterium
AGGATGTCCACCGGATCGGGGCGGCGCAGGGCGGCGGCGAGGCGCTCGTTGAAGAGGGGGCCGTTGGGCAGCGCCGTCAGCGGGTCGCGGAGGGACCCGGCCTTGAGTTCGTCGTCGTGCTCGGCAAACGCCGCGGGAGCGGCGGCACCCTGAAGTCCTCCCAGGCCAGGAGCTCCCGTTGAGCCAGCAGTGCGACGGCGGAGAAGGTCGCCGCCGAGGGGCCGGCCGGCGCTGCCGGCACTCACGTTGCCTGCGGGGGTCGCTCCGGGGGTGCCGCGGATCGAGAGCGCCACGGACGTGCCGGCGTCGGCCGTTCCTGCCGGGGCGGGGACCAGGGAGCACGTGATTTCGACCGGGAGTTCGGTGCCGTCGGCCCGGCGGCCCGAACCGGTGAACTGGGGGCGGGCGCCAGCGGCGTTGCCCAGGCCGGCCAGGATCCCGTGGAATTCCTCCCGCGAGGCCTCGGCCAGGAGCATGCTGTGGTCCGCGCCCATAAGCTGCGCCCGGGAGTAGCCGAAGAGCCGCTCCGCAGCCGGGTTGAGGAAGGAAATGGAGCCGTCCGGGCCCACCAGCAAAAGTGCGTCCGGGCTGTACTCCAGCAGTTGTTGTGCGAAACCAGCTTCCACGATGTCTGACAGCCCCCCAGGCGATGAATACGGATAGCGGGCACCTCGCGGATAGCAGGGCGCACTGCGCTGACTGAATCATATGCGGTGCCGGCTCACCGAACGTGATGGGCATCATGCCGCACCCAAATGTGTCGAACGCGGCGGCCGGCCCGGCCTACCCAGGCACCAGGAGTGCGTTGCAATGCAGTCTGGCCGCAGTGCAAGTTCGCCCGGAATGTCAGGTACCGGGAGGCCGGTACTTAATCTGTTCGGCTTTCCGCAGGGCTTCCATCGTTTCGTCGACGGTCAAGAGCACTGTCGTTTCGAAAGAGCTCAGTGCGCCTCCTCCGCTGATCGCCAATGCAACCGCGGCCATGGATACGTTGTCGGGAGCCTCCCACAAGTTATAGCCGTCGTGGGCGCCGAATGCGTACCAGAATCCATGGAGCTTGCCGCCGACCGATTCGATGTACGCCTGGGCGGCCTTTCCGCGGTCCTCGGGGTTGCTCATCAGCCTCGCCCAGGTCTCCGGTGTGTAGCTGAACTTCGACAGATAGAGCGGCATCGTCTCTTCCTTCGTTCGCTTTCGGATGTGCGGATTCACCAACAATGGCAGTCTGCTGCCACGCCAGCAATGAGGAACATCGACGTTGAGCAGCTGACTTGTCGGCCCGAAGACCAGCACCGGAGACGTCCAGGGCCAGCCGGGCCTATCCGGGCAGCGGCACGCCCTCGAGGTCGGCGATGGCCGCCGCCGAGTTGCTGAGGGCCCGCTGCCGGGCCGCGCCGGGTACCGGGCGGGAGAAAAGGAAGCCCTGCAGGGCATCGCAGCCATGGTCCATGAGGTAGCGGGCCTGGGCCGGCGTCTCGATGCCCTCGGCGGTGACCTTCAGTCCCAGGCTCCGGGCCATGTGGATCATGGAGGTCAGGATGGGCAGCTTTTCGGCGCCGGTCTGCAGCATGGACACGAAGGACTTGTCGATCTTCACCACGTCTACCGGCAGGTCCTGCAGCCGGCCCAGCGAGGAGTAGCCGGTCCCGAAGTCGTCCAGGGCCACCCGGATGCCGGCCTCGCGCAGGGCCTCGAGCTGGCCGATCACGTGGGAGTGGGCATCGAAGAACACGCTCTCGGTCACCTCCAGGACCAGCTGGCGCGGGTCCACGCCGCTCCACGCCGCAATGTCCAGGACGCGCTCGGCGAAATCGCGGTGTTGCAGCTGCACGCCGGAGACGTTGACGGCCAGGCTCCGGAACGGGTCCTCCCCGAGCCACGGGGCGAGCTCGGTGCAGCTGCGCCGCAGCACCTCGGCCCCGATCTCGCGGATTAGGCCGCTGCGTTCCGCGGTCTCGATGAAATCGTCCGGCGGGATCAGCTCGCCTTCCCATTCCCAGCGGGCCAGGGCCTCGAACTGCACCACCTCGAGCCGGTCGCTGGAGATGACGGGCTGGTAGTGGACCGTGATCTGCCCCAGCTCCACCGCCCGCCGCAGCCCGGCCGTGAGCTGGGTGCGCTCCAGCAGTGCCGCCAGCATCTCGGGCCGGAAGTGCACGTAGCAGTTCTTGCCGGCCTCCTTGGCCGCATACATGGCCAGGTCCGCCTGCCGCAGCAGCTCCGATGACGTCTCCGTCCCCGCGCGCGATGCCACACCCAGGCTCAGGCCCGGCCGCATGAGCGTTCCCTCGATGGAGACCGGGGCATTTAGGGTGCTGACCACGCGTTGGGCCACGGTGTCGGCGTCCCGGCAGCCGACCAGCAGGACCACGAACTCGTCCCCGCCCAGCCGGGCGACGGTGCCGTGCGGGCCCACACAGTTCTGGAGTCGACGGGAAATTTCGACCAGCATCTCGTCGCCGGCATGGTGGCCCAGGACGTCGTTGACTTCCTTGAAGTCGTCCAGGTCCAGGAGCAGCACGTGCACCGGTTCCGGGGTGAGCAGCGCCGCAGCGGCCCGTTCATTGAACAGCATCCGGTTGGCCAGGCCCGTGAGCGGGTCCTGGAAGGCCAGTTCCTTGAGCTTGCCGGCCTGCTCCGCCAGTTCCTCCATGGCACGGCGCGCCTGGTCCTGGGCGCGCCGGCGTGAGGTGATGTCACGGAAGTTCCAGATCCGTCCCACGATCGCGTCGGCCACCTTTTGCGGGCGCGAGTACAGCTCCACGGTGCGGCCGTCGGCGAACTCCAGGACGTCGTGGCTCTGCATCAGGCTGTCCGCGTAGAGCGCCGCGACCTTCTGCAAGAAGTAGTCGGGGTCCACCAGCTGGTCCGCGATGAAGCGGACCAGCGCATTGGGGTCCTCGGCCGCGATCAGCTCTGGCGGCATGCCCCACAGCTTCAGGTACTGATCGTTGATCCCGGTGATTTGGCCCTCGCTGGAGACCACGACGATCCCGTCCGACGTCGACTCCAGCGTGGCATCCAGCAGGGAGACGGCCAGCCGCCGGCCGGAATCGCAGTCGTTCCGGTGCTCGGCGTCGCGGACGGCCACCGCCATGGCTGTGCCGGAGTCGACAGTCACCAGCGCGCACGTGATCTCGATGGCGAGTTCCGAGCCGTTCCGGTGCCGTCCGGAGGCGGCGAACGGCCGGGTGCCGGCCTTGCTCTTGCGGCCCAGCCGGCCGAAGACCCGCAGGAAACCGCCGCGGGCTTCCTCCGAGAGCAGGATGGTGTGCTGGGCGCCGAGGAGTTCCTGGCGCGGGTAGCCGAACAGCCGTTCCGCGGCCGAATTCACGAAGGCGATGGTCCCGTCCGCCGTCAGCAGCAGGAACGCGTCAGGACCCTGCTCCAGCAGGTCTTCACCAAATCCAGTTCCCACGACGATACCGGCCCCCAAGCGACGGAAGTTCACAGAGCGATGATGTTCCCGGCCGAGGTGCCCGGATGAACGCGTTTCCCTGAATCATAGGGTCCTTCGGCCCTGTGTCCAGCACATCGGCCACGGAACTTTGCGGGTCACCGGTTGCCGGGCACCCGAACGCCCTTCAGCGCGGCGATGGCCCGGGCCGCCCGGTCCAACGCAGGCTGGAGGGCGGACTCCGGCTGGGGTGCCGAAAACAGGAAACCCTGCAGGGAATCGCAGTCCAGGTTCATCAGGTAGCCGGCCTGGGCGGCCGTTTCCACGCCCTCTGCCGTGACGGTCAGCCCGAGCCCGTGGGCCATGCCGATCATGGCGTTCAGGATGGGCAGAGGTTCCGTGCCGGTGTTGATCATGGACACGAACGACTGGTCGATCTTCAGCGTGTCCACCGGCAGGCCCTGCAGCCGTCCCAGGGAGGAAAACCCGGTGCCGAAGTCATCGAGCGCCACACGGACGCCGGCCGTGCGAAGGCTCATAAGCTGCTGGATCACGTGGCAGTCGTCCTCGAAGAAGACGCTCTCCGTTACCTCCAGGACGAGCTGGCTAGGGTCCACGCCGCAGGATTCCGTCACGGCCAGGACCAGCTCGGCGAAGTCCCCGTGCTGCAGCTGGACGCCGGAGACGTTCACGGCCAGGGACCGGGAGGAGTCCTCTTCGAGCCAGGGCTTGAGTTCGGTGCAGCCGCGCAACAGCACCTCGGTGCCGATCTCGACAATGAGGCCGCTGCGTTCCGCCGTCGGAATGAACTGGTTGGGTGGAACGAGCGCGCCGTCGCGGACCCAGCGGGCCAGTGCCTCCACGTTGACCACGGTCCCGCTGCCGGGGGAGACGATGGGCTGGTAGTGGACGGCGATCTGCCCGTTGTCCACGGCCAGCCGCAAGCCGGCCTCGAGGTCGTTGCGGTCCACCAGGGCCTTCATCATTTCCGGCTGGAAACGCATGTACCGGTTCTTGCCGGCGGTTTTGGCGGCGTACATCGCGACGTCGGCACGGCGCAGGAGCTCGGAGGCGTCCACGGCAGCCTCGCCCATCGAGGCGAGGCCGAGGCTGAGGCTGGGCCGCAGCATGGTGCCGTCGATCCACACCGGGAGGCGCAGCGAGTCGACGATCCGGGCAGCGACGGCCTCGAGCTCGGCCGAGTCGACCAGGAGCACCACGAATTCGTCGCCGCCCAGCCGGGCCACGACGTCGTCCGGCCGGACGCACGTGCGCAGCCGCCGGCCGACCTCGATGAGCATCTGGTCCCCGGCGTGGTGGCCCAGGATGTCGTTGACTTCCTTGAAGTCGTCCAGGTCCAGGAGCAGGACGTCGACGGCGGTACCGCGCGGGTCCGCCAGGGCGCCAGCGAGGCGGTCGTTGAAGAGCTGGCGGTTGGACAGCCCGGTCAGCCCGTCCCGGAACGCCAGCGCCTCCAGCTGGGCGGACTGGGCCGCGAGGTCTGCCATGGCCTTGGTGATCCGGTCCTGGGCAACCTTGGCCGCGGTCACGTCGCGGAAGCTCCACACCCGTCCGACCACCTGGTCGGCAACCATCTGCGGGCGCGAATAGCGGTCAAAGGTCCGGCCGTCCCGAAATTCCAAGATGTCGTGGCTCTCCGCCGCGGGATCGGCGTAGAGCGCCTCGACCTTTTCTACAAACTGGGCCGGCTCCCGCAACTGGTCCAGAACGAAGCCCATGACGGCTTCGTCGTCCCCGGTGGCCAGCATTTCCCGCGGGATGCCCCACATGGTGAGGAACTGATTGTTGACCCCGGCGATCTCGCCCTCGCTGCTGACCACGAGGATGCCGTCGGCGGTGGATTCGAGCGTCGCGCTCAGCAGCGACATGGCCTCGCGGAGGCTGTCATCGTTCTCCGGCCGGTGCGAGGTGTCCCGGACCGCGGCGATCATGCTCACAGTGCCAGTGCCAGTGCCAGTGCCAGTGCCAGTGCCGTCCCCGGTGCCTGTACCGGTGACGAAAATAGATCCGGCCACCTCGGCCTGGAACTCCGTGCCGTCCCGCCGCACCCCGTAGGCCTCCACGGGAGCGGTGTCCGGCTCGTCGTCGCCGTCGGTATGGGCATGGGAGTGGGCGTGGGCGTCGCGGCGGAGGTTGAAGAACAGCCGCTCCAGCCCGTTCCGGAACCCCTCGGCCAGCAGGATGCGGTGGTCCGAGCCCACGAGCTCCCCACGGTGGTACCCGAACATGCGCTCCGCGGCGGTGTTGACCATCCTGATGGTCCCGTCCTCTGCCACCACGATCAGGGCGTCGGGGCTGGATTCCACCAGGTCCCCATAGCCCGGCACCGCCCCGGAAGCCTCGCCGGAGCCGTCCTCCGGAACTGCCCCGGGACCTTCGCCGGTGACATCCTCCGGGTACGACGACGCCGTCATCCGGCTACCGCCGTGCGAACCTGAGACCACCAACGAGACATATAGAACCCTCCCATCGGAAATCATAGGCGGCTAGAGAGTACACGCGGTGTCAACACGTGGGCGGGGCGTGACGGATCCCGATCGGCGCCCGCGCGGGCGGCACAACCCCCTGTTGCGCTATCACTCTTGGTGCTTAAAGCCCGGGTTTAGCCGCCCGGAGTGATAGGGCAACGAGGGGGGAGCGGACCAAACCCGCTGTTGCGCTATCACTCTTGGTGCTTAAAACCCGGGTTTAGCCGCCCTAAGTGATAGGGCAACGAGGGGGGAGCGGGCAGCCGCGGGCTCCCGGATCACGGCCTCGTAATGGCCCACGAGTTCGGCCCCGAGGACGGACCAGGTCCGGCCCTGGACCGAGGCGTGTGCGGCGGCGGCGAAGGCGCGGCGCTTGGCGTCGTCGCCCATCAGGTCCATCACCCGAGCACGGAGCGCGGCGAGGTCGCCGGGCTGGTACAGCCAGCCGGTCCGCGAATTCTCCACGAGGTCCAGCGGGCCGCCGCGGCCCGTGGCCACCACCGGCACGCCGGATGCCATGGCCTCCTGGATGGTCTGGCAGAACGTCTCGAACTCGCCGGGATGGACGAAGAGATCGAAGGAAGCCACGGCCCGGGCGAGGTCGTCGCCGCCGAGGAAGCCGGTGAAGACGGCCTGCGGCAGGGCAGCTTCCAGGGCCTGCCGCTGCGGCCCGTCGCCGACGATCACCAGCCGGGTGCCTGGAACATCCGCCAGCACCGCCAGATCCTCCACCTGCTTCTCGGCCGCCAGCCGGCCGACGTAGCCGATGAGGCGCTCGCCGCCGGGCGCCACGGCAGCCCGCCAGTCGGCGTCGCGCTTCCCCGGGTTAAACCGCTGGGTGTCCACGCCGCGCCGCCACATGTCCACGCGCGGAATGCCGCGGCCGCGGAGCTGGTTGAGCGCGAAAGTGGAGGGGACCAGGGTGCGCGAGGCCAGCAGGTGGATCTGGTCCACCCGGTTCCAGGCCCAGTTCTCCAGGAACGGGACCCCGTAGCGGACCGCGTAGCCGGGCACCTCGGTCTGGTAAATGGCAACCGTGGGGATGCCGAGCTGGTGGGCGGCCTGCGCTGCCCGCCAGCCGAGCACGAACGGGGACGCGAGGTGGACGACGTCGGGCGCGTAGTCGGCAAGGATGCGCTTGACCCGATACACACCGCCCATCGCCACGCGGACATTCGCATAGCCGGCCAGCGGGACTGAGGGAAGCCGGTGGACGTGGGCGCCATAGACCTCGTCCGGGACCTCCGTGGCCTGCGTCGACGGCGCGATCACGAGCACCTCGTCCCCGCGCTCCTGAAGATGCTCCAGCACACGCAGGATGGAGTGCGTAACCCCGTTCATGAGCGGCAGGAATGATTCGGCGACGATTGCGATCCTCACCCCTCCACGGTGCGGGCGGCGGCTTGCGGCGCGGGGGAGCGGGCGTGGCCGGCAGGGGAAGAGTGCGTTAACAGGGGAAGAGTGTTAACAGGCGGGCGCGGTCAGGCGGGCACAGTCAAAGAGGGCGGAAAGGCGCTGAGAGGATGCGCAGGGGGAGAGGACTGCCGGAAGCCGTCAGAGGGCGTAGTTGACTGCGGCCATGCGTCCACGGCGCAAACCCGACGAAGCAGCGGTGCCGGACGGCATGACGAAAGACGAGCTATAGCGGATCGGGCCAGTTGCCGACCGGGAAGAGAGTGCGGGTGCCGGAAACCATCGAAACCCTCACTGCCGGCCCGCCACGCGCACGCTTATTGCCTTCCATCAGAAATACCTCCAGAGGCTACGGAACTTCAGAATACGCCCGTCGCCTCCCAGCGTCCAGAGTGCTCATTCGGGCTTGAGGACATCAGGAAGCTCGTCCACAAACACAGTCTGCGGAGGTTCAAAATAGATCACCAGGACCTGCTCGCCGACCGCGAAGACGCTGCTCTTGTCGAACGGGTGCGCATGGAACGCGCTGGTCCCGCCGCGGACGGGCAGCATGACCTCGCCGATGGTGCCCGGGCCGATCCGGCCCGTGACCCGCCCGATCTTTCCGGTCAGGCTCCGGTCAACATCCTTGTGCATCAGAACCCCCTACATACAGTCCCGTAAGCGTCAGTATCCCCGCGCTTGCGCGCGCACGGCCGTGGCCACTACGCCCCCGGAGCCTTGGTGTCCCGTTTGGCGGCCTCCCGGCTGTTCTTGAGCGCGCCGGAGAGTGCCGGGAGGTAGTCGCCCACCTGTGCCAAAATCCCGCCGATCATCCGGTTGACGCCTTCGCCGCCGTTGAGGACGGTCATCTGGCCGACATGTCCAAACGGCTCGGCGGCCGCCGCAACGATCGCCGGCATGTTCTCGGCCAGCTGCTGGGAGATGACCGCGTCCTGGTTGGTCCCGAGGGCTTCGGCACGGGCCTTGATGCCTTCCGCCTCGGCCAGTGCCTTGGCCTTGATGGCGGAGGCGGCGGCATCGCCGCGGGCCTTCGTGGCGGCAGCCTCGGCCTCGCCGGTGACCTTGGTGGCACCGGCCGCCGCAGCCGCTGCCGTCGCGTTCGCCTGCGCCTGTACCTCGGTCCGCCGGGCGTTGGCCGTGGCCTCGAGCTCGGTGCGCCGGGCCAGCGCCTCGGCCGCGCTGATGTCCGCCGATTTCTGGCCCTCGGCATCGGTGCGCTTGGCATAGGCCCTCGCGTCGGCAGGCTTGCGGACCGTGGTCTGCAGCTTCTGTTCCTCCCGGTCGGCCTCCAGCTTGGCCACCTCGGTTTCCTGGACCACCACCTGCTGACGCGCGGTCGCGTCCGCCAGCGGCCCGGCCTGGGCAGCGTTGGCCTTGGCGCGCTCGGCGTTAGCCAGCGCCACGGACTGCCGGATCGCGGACACGCTCCGGGCGTCGGCAATCAGGGCCTCGGCCTCCGCTTCCTTTTCCGCGGCCTCGCGGTTCCGGGTGGCCTCCGCGATGCGGGCCTCCATCTTGACCATGGCAATGTGCGGCTTGGCGATGTTCTGGATGTAGCCCGTGGGGTCCTGGAGGTCCTTGATCTGCAGCGAGTCGACCACCAGACCCAGCTTCTCCATTTCGACGCCGCTGGCGCTGCGGACCTGGGAGGCCAGCTTGTCGCGCTCGCGGATGATTTCCTCAACCGTCATGCTGCCGATGATCGAGCGCAGGTGGCCCTCGAAGACGTTGTACACCTGGCTTTCCATCTTCGGCTGCTGGCCCAGGAAGCGCCGCGCGGCATTGGCGATGAACGGCGGGGCGTCCCCGATCTTGTAGATGACCACGCCGTCGACAATCACCTGGATGCCCTGGGAGGTCACGCAGGAGACCTTGAGTTCGGTTTCGTTCAGGGTCAGGGATAGCGGCCGCACCGTCTGCAGGCCGGGGAGGACCAGGGCGCCCTTGCCCGTGACGATTTTGAAGTCCATCCCCTCCCGGGTTTCCAGCGTGCCGCGCGTCAGCCCGGAGATGATCAGGGCCTCGTTTGGTTCTGCCACCTTCCACATCAGTTTTGTCGCCACCCAGATGACGCCGACGACGGCGACCGCCCCCAGAATGATCGAAATGAGCGGATACAAAAATGACAAGTCCGGCATAACCAGGTCCTTTCACGGCAGTGGAAAAAGGTATTAAGCAAAGCCCCAAACGATGCTGCTGGTAGTCCCCGGCCGGCCTGGCGGCAGAAATTCTCACGTCGCCCAGCCAGCTGTTGTACACAGTCTGTGGTGCTCCCTGCCAGTTAGTCCAGCAAATCGGCGGTGTCCGGGCCCATGCCCAGGTTCCGCCGGTGCCTAAAGCCCCTGTTCGGAGCGGCCGAAGCCGTGCCAGCGTGGGAGAGGGTGCGTCTGCAGTTCCGGCGCTGTGAAAGCGTCGCGAAAGGGTGATGGGTGATGCGCGGCTCTCCTCTCGGAATGACACGGATGACCGGGATCGCGTGGGACATCTGGCGGGCCGGCCGGGCCAGCCCGGACGCGATCGCCCGCCGGCAACGGGACCGGCTCGCCGCGTTGGTTGAGTGCGCGCGGTCCTCCTCGCCCTACTACCGCAGGCTGTACCGGGACGTGCCGGAGACGGACACCGATCTGGTCGCGAACCTGGGGGAGCTGCCTCCGGTGGGCAAGCGCGAGCTCATGCAGAACTTCGATGACTGGGTGACCGACCCCCACCTCACGCTCGCCGGGTTGACGAAGGACGTGCTTGATGACCCCTCGCGCATCGGCGGCCTCTACCGCGGGCAGTACCTCGTGGTGACGACGTCGGGGTCCACCGGCGAACCCGCCGTTCTGGTCCATGACCGGACCTCGCTGCAGGTGGCGAACCTTCTCGGCCCGATCCGTGAACGGCGGACCCTGATGACGGCTGCGGAGGCCCGGGCTATGGTCCGCCGGGGGCTCAGGGCCGCGGCGCTGATCGCGGACGGGGACCACTTTGCCGGCGTCGTGCTGACGGAAGCCGCGCGGCGACGCAGCTCCCGCATCGCCCGCCGGGTCCGAGTGTTCTCCGTGCTCCGGCCGCTCCCGGACCTCGTGGCGGAGCTCAACGACTTCCAGCCGACCGTGCTCTACGGCTATCCGAGCGCCATGCTGCAACTGGCCACCGAACAGAAATCGGGACGGCTCAACATCCGTCCGCTCCTGGCGGTCGCGTCCGGGGAGGGCCTGGCAGCAAAAGCCGCGGCGGACATCGAGGCCGCCCTCGGCTGCCGTGTCAGCGTGCGGTACCTTGCCTCGGAGGCCCTCGCCCTGACCAGCCGTTGCCGGCAGGGCCTGCTGCATGTCAACGCGGACTGGAACATCGTGGAGCCGGTGGACGACGCCTTCCGGCCCGCCCCGGCCGAGGAACTCTCCCACACCGTGCTGGTCACCAACCTGGCCAACCGGGTCCAGCCACTGATCCGCTACAACCTGGGCGACCGCGTGCAGCTCGACGCCGGTGCGTGCGCTTGCGGCAGCCCATTTCCCACGCTGCGGGTGGAAGGCCGCAGCGGGGAGGTGCTGAGCTTCGCCGCCGCCGCCGGGGAGACAGGGCGAGATGGGACAGGGCCGGACGGGGCGGGGCCGGACCGAAAGTCAGCGTTGGACCGAAAAGTGGTGACGGTGCTGCCGTTGGCGCTGGGCACGGTGATCGAGGAGACCGCCGACGTCCGGCGGTTCCAGGCGATCCGCACCGGGCCGCGGTCGCTCACGGTGCGCCTCGAGCTCTGGCCGGACGCCGACCCGGCTGCCGTGCAGGCAGCGGTGCGGGAACGCCTGGGTGCGTTCTTCGCGGCCCAGGGCGCCGCCGGCGTCGACGTCCGGTTTGCCGAGGAGCCGCCCCGGCCGGACCGCAGCGGCAAGTTCCGGCAGGTGTGGTCCGCCTAAGGGCGCTGCTGCTGTCTACTGTTGGTTGAGGATCCGCCGGGCGTCCTGCTGGGCCTGGAGCTCCTTTGGGGTCAGGGCCTGCCCGGTCAGGTAGCCGGCGGAGGCCATGGCCCGGCGCAGCTCCGCGACCGTACGCGGCGTGGTCACGCCGAGGTGCGCCATGGCATGGCAGTTGGCGCAAAGCGGCACGAGGTCCGTGACGGGATCCAGTTCGTAGGTGCTGTCCAGCTGTGACACCGGAACCAGGTGGTGGACCGGAATGAAGTCCTTGCCGATGTCCCCGTAGGCGATTTCAAAGGAGAACCCGCACACCGCGCAGCTGGTCCCGTGATGGGCGATGCAGGCCCGGCGCGCGTCCGGACTGCGCTCATACCGGTTCACCTCGACCCGGCTGACGGCTGCCGCGGGGACGGTGCCGGGCACGGGCTGGGTGGGGTCGGCCCCTGGCTGCGGGCCAAAATCCCGCCAGAGTCCGCGGAGCGGGGACTCGAGGAACGGATCGACGGCCAGCGCGGGGCCTTCCAGCGCTTCCCAGTCCAGACCGGGCACGGTCTCCTGGAGGACCTCGGGCGGGATCTGGTCCCCGACAGGCAGGAGGCCGTCGAAGGCCACACGGACGTAGAGCGGGGAACCGGCGGGCGCGGCGCTCGCGGCGTCCGGTGCCTGGAATCGGGGAGCAGGCCGCTCCGAGACGATAACGCCGTGGCCGATCAGGCCGCGCCCGTGGCGGCCCTGGAGCACCAGCCACGCGTCCGCGCCGGAGGTGGCGGCGTCTCCCAGGGCGTCCGCCAATCCGACCTTCCAGCTGGCCAGGAATCTTCCGGTTTCGGCGACCTCTTCCAGCACTGCCGGGTAGGTCCAATCGTTCCATTCGTCCGGGTTCCAGACGAGGATGATGGCTGTCATCTGCCCATTGTCGCAGTGTATGCAGCGGCCGGCGGCGCCGTTACCCCGGACTTCCTGCGGCGTTGTTGAGAGGCCCTGTCGGCCCGGTCTGGCAGGTGGCGTTGAGGGTGTCCTCGGCGACGGATTCCATTTGGTGCAGGATGCGGGTGCCGCCGGGCTGGAGCGGTTCCGGGGGGTAGGCCACGGCTATGGTGAGCTGCCGGGTTCCGTCCGCGCTGGTCATGGCGATGGTGCCGTAGCCGGGCACGTCGCCGGGATGGCCGTAGTAGAAGTCGTTCGTACAGAGGTCGTTCCAGCGGACCACGCCGAGCCCGTACCTGGCGTAGAGCGGGCTCTCCATTTGCGTGATTGTGGTCGGCTTGAGCAGCCGGTTCTGCAGCAGTGCGCGGTAGAACGTGTTCACGTCCGCCACGGAGGACACCATGCCGCCGGCGGCGTTGTCGATCTGCGCGGCCGGATAGGTGACGTCGAGCTGGTTGCGGCCCAGCGCGATGTAGCCGTGGACCATGGACAACGGCGGAGGCCCGGCCGCGGTCATCGAAGTTTCGCTCAGGCCCAGCGGCTGGATGATGTCGGTGCTGATCACCTCGCCGATCCGCCGTCCGCTCAGGTGCTCGACGATCAGCGCCAAGGCAATGTAGTTCGAGTTGGAGTACTCAAATCCCTGGGCCAGCTTCGCCTGCCACGATATCCGTCCCGCCATGGCCAGCAGGTCCGCCAGGCTCACCTTCGTGGTCAGGGCCTTACGCACCGTGGCCGGATCAAACAACGGCCCGTCCACGGACGGCATGCCGGAGCGATGCTGCAGCAGTTGGCGCACGGTGACAGGTCCCGGCGGGTGCATCACCTTGTTGAATTCCGGCAGGTAGGTGCTGACCGGCGCGTCGAGCTCCAGCTTGCCTTCCTCGGCCAGTTTGAGCACGCACACCGCCACCATGGACTTGGTGATGCCGCCCACGTGCACGGGATCCGTGATCTCGGTCCGGGAAGGGCTGGCCAGGTTCCGAACACCATAGGCCGCAGACCACACGTCCCCGCCCACGCGGATCTGGACGAGGACGGCCGGGGCGCCGTCGTCGAGCAACCTCTTGCTGAACTGTTCCAGCATGGCCCGGTAGCCCGAATCAGGCGTTACAGGCTGCACCGGCGGTTGCGGCCCGGGACTGCATCCGCCCGTCGCCGCCGCGAGCACGACGGCGGCGATCGCGGCCGTGAGCCGGCGGAACGATGCTCGAGTCCAGGCCACCGACATGATGGTCCTTCTTGCAGGTCGGGTTTGTAGTCGGCGCAGGAGGACGCCCCTGGCCGGGCACCGTCCTGACCCTTGTGATGCTCCTCAAACGGGCGGCAGGCGACTAGAGCCATAAGTCATAGGCTCAGCCGGCAGACCCTGCCGTTTCCGGCACAGACGTTGCGGGCGCGTCCGCCACCATCGGGTGGTCGCGGTGCAGGTTTCCGAGGGCTGAGGCGCCCTGCGGCGACCCCAGCTCCTCGAAAAACTCCACGTTGGCGCGCACATAATCGGCCCACTCGTCCGGGACATCGTCGGAGTAGTAGATCGCCTCCACCGGGCACACGGGATCGCATGCGCCGCAGTCCACGCACTCGGACGGGTGGATGTAGAGCGAGCGTTCGCCCTCGTAGATGCAGTCCACCGGGCATTCGTCGATGCAGGCCTTGTCCTTCACATCCACACAGGGCTGGGCGATCACGTATGTCATGGCAGGCTACACACCCGTGTAGACGGTCTTGCCCCACGTGAAGAAGTCCAGCGCGGATTTCCCCTGTTCGCGGAACGTGTTGGTGGAGGAGTCCTTGACGCCGCCGAACGGCACATTCAGGTCCAGCCCCGCCGTGGGACGGTTGACCTTGATGACCCCGGCCTGGGCGCGGGCGGCGAAGTCCGTGGAGAACGCCAGGGAGTCGGTGCAGATGCCGGCGGTGAGGCCGTAGCGGGAATCGTTGATCGCGGCGAGCCCGGCCTCATAGTCCGGGACTTCCAGGACGGCCACCACGGGCCCGAAGATCTCTTCGGTCACGGCGGCGTCGTCGAACGGCAGGTCGGTGAGGACGGCGGCCGGGAACAGGAAGCCGGCGTCCGTGCCGCCGTCGTGCGCCCCGTGCAGCAGCGTGGCGCCGCGTTCGACGGCGGTGCGCACCGCGGCCTGGTTCTGTTCGAACTGCTGGCTGCTCACCACGGCACCCATCTTGGCGGCCTCGAGCCCGTAGCCGGCGGTGTACTGCGCGGCCTCCGTTGTGAGGGCTTCAAGGAACGCGGCACGGATGCCCGGGGTGACGTAGACGCGGGACGTGGCCGTGCAGGCCTGGCCGGTGAGGCCGAACGCGCCGGCCGCCACCACCTGCGCGGCCTTGCGGGGATCGGCGTCGTCCAGGACCAGCACGCCGTTCTTGCCGCCCATTTCCAGCTGGACCCGGGCGCGGCGGGCGTTGAGGATCTCCTGCAGTCCGAGCCCCACGGTGGTGGAGCCGGTGAAGGACAGCCCGGCGATGCGGGGATCGCGGGCCAGGGCGTCGCCCACCACGCGGCCCTTGCCGTGGACCACGTTGAACACGCCGGCCGGCAGCCCGGCGTCCTGCAGGGCGCGGGCCAGGTGCGTTGCGGAGAGCGGGGTGAGCTCGGCGGGCTTGATCACCACGGCGTTGCCGCTGATCAGCGCCGGGGCGGCCTTCCAGGCGGGGATGGCGATGGGGAAGTTCCAGGGCGTGATGAGCCCGACGACGCCGAGCGGCTCGCGGCGGGTGGTGATGGTGGTGTCCGGCAGGCCGCTGGGCAGCACCTCGCCGGTGGCGGCCCAGCCGAGGGAACCGAAGAAGCGCAGCACGTCGGAGGCGCGCTTGACCTCGCCCTTGGCCTCGGCCAGGGTCTTGCCCTCTTCACGGACGAGGTCCTCGGCGATGGCAGTCTGGCGGTCCAGGAGCAGGTTTCCGGCGGCCATCAGGATGGCGCCGCGGGCCGGGGCGGGCAGGGCTGCCCAGGCCGGCTGCGCGGCGGTGGCTGCGGTGATGGCGGCGTCGACGTCGGCTGCGGTGCCGCTGGGGGAGAGGGCGGCGAGCTCGCCCGGACGGGCCGGGTTGATCCGTTCGGTGTCCGCCCCGCCGAGCCATTGGCCGTTGATGAGGTGCCGGGCGGTGATGAGGTCTCTCGTGGTGGAGGTGCCGGCGGCGGTCTCAGTGGCGTTCTCAGTGGCAGTTGAGATGTCTGTGTCTGTGGAAGTCATGGTGTTCCTTCGGGGAGTCGGAGCAGGGCGTGCTGAGGGTTCAGAGCAGCGGTCAGAGCCCGCGGATGAGGCCGCCGTCGCAGCGCAGCGCGACGCCGGTGATGTAGGAGGCCGGGGCGCTGCAGAGGAACGCCGCGGCGGCGCCGAATTCCTCGGGTTCGCCGTAGCGGCGGGCGGGGATGGTCTTGCGGGATTCGAGCTGGATGTCCTCGGGCGTGGTGCCGCGCCGCTTGGCGGCGGCCTGGTCCAGTTCCGCGACCCGGTCCGTGGCGATGCGTCCGGGCAGGAGCATGTTGACCGTGACGGCGTCCAGGGCCACCTCGGCGGCGAGGGTCTTGAGGTAGCCGGCCAGCGCCGCGCGGCCGGTGTTGGAGACCGCCAGGTTGGGCAGCGGCGCCACGACGCCGCTGGAGCCGACGGCCAGGATCCGTCCCCAGCGCCGTTCCCGCATGCCCGGAAGGATGTGCGAGACCAGGGCGTGGTGCGGTTTGACCAGCTGCTCGAACGCCGCGGCGATGTCGTCGGCGCCGAGGGTGGCGGCCGCGCCGGGCTTCGGTCCGGGACCGTTGAGGACCAGGATGTCGATGGGCCCGAGTTCCGCCACTGACTGTTCGACGGCGGCGGCCACGCCTTCCGCGGTGCTCAGGTCTGCCTCGATAGCGACGGCGCCCGGCCCGTAGGCGTCCGTCAGCTCGGCGACAATCTCCTTGGCGCGGACCTGGCGGCGGCCGGTGATGGCCACCCGGACGCCTTCGGCCGCGAGGGCCCGGGCGATGGCGAGGCCGAGTCCGCCGGTGGAGGCGGCCACAAACGCGGTCTTTCCGCTGATTCCGAGATCCATTAGTTCCTCCCCGCCGTGGTGATGGCGATGGCCGGGTGCGGGCCGAGGGCCTCGGCGGCCTCGGCCAGATGTGTGCGCAGCCCCGTCCGGAGAACCTCCGGGAAGGCCGCGGCCGGGGCCCGGACGCCGGCGTCGGCAATCAGTCCGCGCTGGTGCAGGCATTCCTTGCGGACCGCCAACGCGATCTTCGCCTGCTGCTCGAAGTTGATCAGCGGCAGGTACGGGAGCAGGGCGTCGCGGGCGGCCTCGTAGCCGTCCTTCTGCCAGGCCCGCACGCAGGCGATGAGCGCTTCCGGGTAGGAGAACCCGGTCATCGCCCCGGCGGCGCCGGCCATGAGCTCGTCCAACAGCCCCTGGCCGCCGAGGCCGCCGAATACGGACACGTCCAGGGCTGCGGTCAGGTGTGCGATCGCCACGGACGTGGGCGGGGCCTCGGCCTTGACCGCGGTGACGAAGCTGCAGGCCTGCACCACGGAGATCAGTGCCTCGGTGCTGATGCTGACGCCGCTGGCCAGGGGGTAGTCCTGAAGCACCACGTTGGCGCCGGTGGACTGGTGGATGGCGTTCAGATGAGCGATGACCACGCCGGGGTTGGCGGAGTTGGCCTGCACCATGACAGCCGCCAGCCGGTCCCCGGTGGCAGCCTGGATGGAACGGATTTCATCGACGGCCGTGCCGGTGTAGAGGGAAGTCACTCCCACCACGAGGGGCAGGCGCGTTTCCTCCATGACCACTTCCAGGACCAGGCCGCGTTCGGCCGCCGTCAGGGCCGCGGCCTCGCCGAACACGCCCAGGACCGTGAGCCCGGTGGCGCCGATCGACTCGTAGTAGCCCACGAGTCCGGCCAGGCTGTCCGTGTCGACATCCAGGGCGCTGCCCTGGAACGGTGTGGCGACGACGCCCCACACGCCGGGTGTCAGTGACTCCCGCATTGGTTTCTCCTTCTAAGCTCTTGTGTTCTTCGAGCGGCTGAATCTTCTGGCGCTGGAACGGCTAGCGTCTGTCTCTCTAATGTCCAGGCCAGAGCGGCGGCCGCTTTTCCTGGAAGGCGCGGACGCCCTCGGCGGAGTCCTCGCTGTCCAGCGCCGCCATGAGGGCCGGCAGCCGGAGCCCGCGGGCCTCGGTGGCGGTCAGGTGCGCGGTCTGCGTGACCATCTGCTTGACCGCCCGGACGGAGGTGGGGGCGCAGGCGAGGATCTGGTCCAGCCAGCGCTGCACCGCGGCGTCGAGCTCATCCGCGGGGACCACCTCATTGACCAGGCCCATGGACTGCATCTCCGCGGCCTCGGCCTTCCTCCCGGTGAGGAGCATGCCCATGGCCTGGGTGTACGGGATCCGGCGCACCAGCTGGTGGATGCCGCCGTCGAGCGCCAGGCGCCCGACGCGCGGTTCCGTCAGCCCGAAGCGGGCGGTGTCCGCGGCGATCACGATGTCCGCGCCGAGCACGATCTCCATGCCGCCGCCGAGCGCGTACCCGTTGACCCGGGCGATCACCGGGATGTCCAGGGTGGTGCGCAGGCTGAGCCCGCCGAAGCCGTTCGGGTCCAGTCCCGCCCAGTATTCGAGGCCGGTCTTGTCCACGGCGGAGGCGGACATGTCCGCGCCGACGCAGAAGGCCCGGGTTCCGGCGCCGGTGATGACCACGGCCCGGACGTCGGGATCGGCTTCGAGCTGGTCCCAGATGTCGTTGAGCCGGGCCTGCGCGCCGCCGTCGACGGCGTTGAGCACGTGCTGGCGGTCAATGACCACCGTGGCCACGTGTTTCTCGATGGTCAGGGTGACCTGGTCCACTGCCTGCTCTACCGTCTGCTCGACTGCGGCGGTCACCGGAGCACCCCCAGCTGCTGCAGGCGCTCGATGGTCTCGGCGTCGAACCCGTTCTCCAGCAGCACCTCAACGTTGTGTTCGCCGAGCCGCGGGGCCGCCCGGCGGATGGTGGGCGGCGTGGCGGAGAGCCGGATGGGTGCGTTGAGCATCTTCACGGTGCCGACGCCGGGGTGTTCTGCCTCGACGATCATGCCGTTGGCGTGCGTCTGCGCATCGGCCAGGGTCTGCTCCAGGGTGTGCACCGGGGCGTTGAGCAGTCCCTTGTCCTCCAGCTGGCCGGTCCAGTACTCGGTGGTGTTGGTGGCGATGCGCTCGCGGAAGATCGCCTGCAGTGCCGGCTTGTTCTCGAACTGCTGCTCCAGGTTGGCGAACTCGGGCCGGAGCGTGAGGTCCTCGTCCAGGCCCAGCGCCTCGGAGATCCGGGCCAGCGGGTCGGGGGTGAAGCCGCCCACCATGCAGACGGCGCCGTCGGTGGTTTCAAAGACGCCGCTGAGCGGCATGGCGCCCCAGTTGACCTCGTAGCCGCGGTTGAGCTGCATGCACGCCTCCTGCATCTGCAGGTGCAGCATGGAGTCGTACATGGTCACCTCCACCTTCTGCCCGACGCCGGAGCCCTCCCGGGTGCGCAGTGCCAGCAGGATGCCCTGCATGAGGTGCATGCCGGTGATGTAGTCGCACAGCGTGGTGGGGTAGATGGACGGCTTCACGTCGTCCGACTCGCGGCGCCACATCACACCGGAGTAGGCCTGGGCGATGGCGTCCTGGCCGCCCTTGTGCGAGTAGGGGCCCTCGGGGCCGAAGCCGGTGCCGGAGGCCCAGATGATGCCCGGGTTCTGCTCCTTGAGCTCCTCGTAGCCGAAGCCCATCCGCTCCATCACGCCGGAGCGGAAGTTGCTGACCACTACGTCCGCGTCGGCCAGCAGCCGGCGGAGCACGGCCTTGCCGTCGTCGGTGCGGGTGTCCACGGAGATGCTGCGCTTGTTCCGGTTGATGGACAGGAAGATCGGGTTGTCCTGGCCGTCCTTGTCCGGGAACGAGTTGCGGGAGATGTCCCCGGCGCCTGGGCGTTCCACCTTGATGATGTCCGCGCCGTAGTCGCCCAGCAGCTGGGTGCAGGACGGGCCCATGAACACCTGGGTGAAATCCACGATCTTGATTCCCTCGAGCGGCAGCGGGGCACCAGTCGGGAGCGGGGTGCTCGCAGCTTCAGGGGCGGGGGCCGCCGTCGTGCCTTCTGCTGTTGAGCCTTCTGCGAAGAGGTCGTCGATGACGGTGCTCATGCCCCCACCACCGCGTCCACGTCAAGGGTGGCGTTCGACGACGGGACGTCGCCCGGGTCAGCGCCGTGCCGGCGCATACCCTGCTGGATGTCGAGGGCGGAGACGTCGCGGACCAGGGTGCCGGTCTGGATCGCCAGCGCGGCGGCGACGCCGACGGCCTGGCCCATGGCCATGCAGGGCGGGATCTCGCGGGACATCTTCTGCGCCTCGGGGGTGGCGGAGTAGTGCCGGCCGGCGACCAGCAGCTGGTCCACTTCCTTGGGCAGCAGCGAGCGGAACGGGTAGTAGTAGTCGCGGCCGCGGGCCACGGTGTCGGCGAAGTGCCGGCGGGAGGTGACGTCGTCCTTGGTCATGACGTACTCGCCTTCCAGCAGCCGGGTCTGGCGGACGCCCATCTGGGACGCGACGTCGAGCATGTAGCAGTTCTCGAAGCCGGGCAGGTTGGCGCGGACGTAGTCCACGGCCTCGGTGATGCGGTCGCGTGCGGCGAACTCGGCGGCAGTCATGTCTGCCGGGTCGACGCCGTCGAAGCCGGTCATGTGCGGTGCGTTGCACCAGACCACACCGTCGATGGGGGTCTTGAGCCACCACAGTTCCCAGGCGCCGCCGAGGAGGCGCTTGATCTTGCGGTTGATGGCGCGGGCTTCCTTCGGGTTGGCCTGTTCGAAGGCTTCGGCGGCGTTGGTGTCCACGTTGCCGAGGCGGAAGACGAGTGTGGTGAGGTAGCTGTCCTTGACGTAGCTGGCGCCGGCCCGGGAGGCGACGTCGATGTCGCCGGTGGTGTCGATGACGACGTCGGCCATGAAGGCCTGCGGGCCGGACTTGGTCTCGCAGATCACGCCCTTCATGACGCCGTTGTCCACAATGGGGCGGGAGAACCAGGAATGCAGCCGGAGGTTGACGCCGGCCTCGCGGACGAGGTCGTTGGAGACGCGCTTCCAGCCGTCGGGGTCGAAGGCGGCGGCGTAGCAGACCGGCTTGGGGGTGGTGTGCGAGTGGAAGTCGAAGGTGCCGTAGCGGCCCCACTTGTTCCACAGTTCCTCGGAGGTCTTGCGGTCATCGGCCGGCGGAACGATCGCCAGGCCCAGCTTCTGCAGGCGCTCGACGTACTCGGAGACGATGCCCGTGACGGTGATTTCCTGGCCGTTGATCATGTCATCGAGGACCAGCACCATGCCGCCGGAGGCGAGGCCGCCGAGGGAGGAGTAGCGTTCCAGCAGCGTGACCGAGGCGCCCGAGCGGGCCGCGGTGACGGCGGCGGCCACACCTGCGGGGCCACCGCCCACCACGAGGACGTCGGAG
>JBKPBZ010000164.1:0-8001 GCA_046727115.1 Actinomycetota bacterium
GGGACCTCCCTCCTTCACATTCAAATATTCTGAGCCGCGCGTCTGTGCAGAACCCGCCGACAGGAAAACTAACACGTGCGAGACAGAAAAGTCTGTCTCGCGATTCCCCTGATTTGCCTCCCGCACATATATCGTAGCGCCGGTCCGCGGCCGTGTCGCCGGCGCCGGGGAGACAGGGTGTTACCTCTTGCGGAGGCCGAAACCATAGTTCAGACTTTCATGAATTCATCAATTCGATCCGTGCCGCTCCAGGTGGGCGGCTGGCATCGTTCGGGTGGATTCAGGCTGTTCCCGGTGACAACGGAGTCACCGGGATCAATCGGGTCCCGGCTTCCAGGAGGGTTCTATGACAGGCATGTTCGAACTGTTCACCGATTCCGACACTTCCTACCGATTTCAACTGACTGCCCCGGATGGGACCGTCATGGCCCTCTCCAGGCCCTTTCCTGACCTGCCATCGGCGGTGGCCGGGATCGCCGCAGTGCGAGAGTATGCCGGCATGGGGCTGGTGACCGAGATTGAGGCACCGCAAAGCGACACCCGGCGCCAGGCCCAGGCCGAAGTCGTTCCGGTGGAGCCCAGCGCCCACCATCGAGCCCATGAGACGCACGCTAAAGATCCGCGGGCGGCGGCGAGATCGGCCCGTGACCGAGTGCCCAGATTCCCGCGACGGCCGCCCCGCCTCGGCATCCCGTCCGCCGCGCGCTTCTTGGGCGGCCGGGCCGTTGTCCGGAATCAGCAGCTGATCGTACGGTGGCGGCAGGCTCTGGAAACGCGGACCGCGCAGGTCGGGTTCAGCTCGTGCTGAGTGTCGTTGTATCCCGCGTGGGGCGCCCTGGGCGAGGGCGCTGGGCGCCTGCCGGCAGGCCGCGCAGGCAGGCATGGCCATGACGGGATTGAAGGCGTTGCAGGCCTACTCCAGCGCGCTGGTGGCGGAAGACTGCCTCGCTGGGACCTTTCGCTTCGATGTGGTCTCGCGGGAGCTGCAGTGGTCCGAACAGGTTTACCAAATCCACGGCTATCACCGGGGCGAGGTGGTGCCCACCGTGGGCGTGCTGATGTCGCACCTGCACCCTGATGATCGCAAGCGGTGCAGGGAAATTTTTGAGGGTGTGTGCCGTGGCGGTGGTTTTTTTGCCAACTACCACCGCCTCTTCGACGCACGCCGACGGGAACGCCGGGTCCTGACCGCGGGGGAGGGGGTGCCGGACAGCCAAGGGAACGTGCTGTTCATCGACGGGTTCATGCTCGATCTCACCAGGACAGTCCAGCTGGAGACGGACCGGTCCGCACGCGAGGCCATCGCCGGAGCCATCGGCACGCGAGGCCTCATTGAACAGGCCAAGGGCATCCTGATGGGAATACTTCACATCGGTTCCGACGCCGCCTTCGAACGGCTTTCCGCCTACAGCCAGCACCACAACATCAAGCTGGCCCACACGGCCTCGGCCATCGTCCGGCTTGCAAACAACACCCACGAATCCGCCACTCTGCGCAGCTTCGTCCACGCACTGGACAGCCGTTTCTCGGCACGCCGAGAGGGGGACCGCGTTCTACATCCCTAGGCGGACCAAAGGCGCCGGACGGGGCCTTGGCCGCCCGGCCCGCACCGTGCCAGCCGAATCCTCCGGGCAATCCGGCTGACACTATTAGCACACTCCGAGGCAGACCGGTCTGTACGCCCCGGGCCGGTGTAAAATTTTTCTATCATGACTGTCGACGACGCCACGGGCCCCACGCTGTTGCCTGCCACAGCCATGGCCGGACGCGATGAGCCGGTGGACCGCATCTTGGCGACCGCCTATGAACTGTTCTCCCGCCGCGGCATCCGCGGCGTTGGGGTCAATGAGCTAATCAGCAGCTCAGGGGTCTCCAAAGCCACCTTCTACCGGCACTTTCCCTCCAAAGACGCCCTGGTGCTCGCCTTTCTGGAACTCCGCGACCAAGTGTGGACTGTGGACCTCATCGTGGCCGAGGCCAGCCGGCGGGGCAACACACCCGAGGAACGGCTGCTCGCCGTATTTGACGTGTTTGGCGACTGGTTCCAGCGCGAGGATTTCGAGGCGTGCTCGTTCATCAACGTCCTGCTGGAGATGGGGGCGGGGCACCCACTGGGGAAGGCGAGCATCGACTACCTCAGCCGCATCCGGGGCCACATCCAGGCCCTGGCCGAGGAAGCCGGGCTGGACCGCCCCGAGGAATTCTCGCGGTCTTGGCACATCCTGATGAAGGGCTCCATCATCTCGGCCACCGAAGGGGACGCGCTGGCCTCCAAGCGCGCCCAGCAGATGGCCCGCTGGCTCATCGAACACCACCGGGGCCTATAGCCGCTGCGCCGGGGGAGCGCCCTGCACCTGATCGCGGCCTCGGCGTGCTCCCGGACTCCTGACTCGGATAATCCGGACATATATCCAAGGGACGCAAACACATACCTCTGGCGGCGCACGCGCGCCGTCGTCGGCGTGCCGCCATGTCCTCACGCCGCATACCCCCATCGCCGACCCTCCGGTCACGTTGCACTTGCTGAATACGTTAGTGACCACTAACGTATTCTTTGTGTTGGATGCCTTGGAGATTGCTGCGGAGCCGAATCGGCGACGCCTGCTGCATCTTCTCGCCAGCCACGAACAGGCGGTCGGGGAACTGGCCGCCCACTTCACGGTCAGCCGCTCCGCGGTGTCCCAGCACCTGCTATTGCTGGAACAGGCCGGCCTGGTGTCTGCCCGCAAAGAGGGCCGAAACAGGTATTACAGGCTCGATCCAGCGGGAATGGGCCGTCTCCGTGAACTTGTCGAACAGTTCTGGACCTACGAACTGGATCTGCTGGCATCAGATGCGGCCGCACTTGCCGCACAGCGTTACGGGCCTCCGCAACATCACACGACCAATTCAGATACTTCGCCTCAAGACAAGGACCACTCTCATGACGTTCGATAAAACCATTCACCTGCCCGTCGGCGCCGACGAGGCCTTTGCACTCATCACTGAGCCGGAACGTCTGCGCCGCTGGCAGACCGTGGCGGCCAGGGTTGACCTGCGGATCGGCGGCGAATACCGCTGGACAGTGACTCCCGGCCACCACGCCACCGGCACTTTCCAGGAAATTGAGCCGGGCAAGCGGATCGTCTTTACCTGGGGCTGGGAATCCGGAATGGACCTGGCGCCGGGCGCTTCCACCGTGTCGATCACGCTGGAGCCCGACGCCGAAGGCACCACGCTCCGCCTGGTCCATGATGGCCTCACCACCGAACAGGCTGCAGCACATGCCGAGGGCTGGAACCACTACCTGGACCGCCTCATCGCCGAAACTTCCTCCCCGGCCGGCGCCGGTCCGGACGAGTGGTCAGCGGCCCCGGACTCGATCGATCACATCAGCTCCGCCGAGGCATCGCTCGCCGTGCTCCTGGGCGTGCTGCGAAAGCTCACTCCGGAAGACCGTGAGAAGGCCACGCCGTGCGAAAACTTCACGGCCCACGAGTTGCTGGAGCACCTGGCCGGATCGCTGAAGCAGATCGGTGCCGCACTGGGCGCGGACGTGACTGACGACGCCGGGGCAGGCCCGGAAGTGCGCATCGCCGGACTCGCGCAGGCCACCCTGGAGGCGTTCTCCCGCCGCGGCGTCGAGGGCACGATCGACATGGGCTTCGCGGAACTGCCCGCCACCGTCGTCGCCGGCATCATCAACCTCGAGCTGCTCGTGCACGCGTGGGACTTCGCGAAGGCGACCGGCCAGGAACTTGTCGTCTCCGACGTCGTCACCGACCACGTTGAGGCCCTGGCCCTGCTGACCATTTCCGACCAGGTCCGCGCCAGCGGCAGCTTCGCCGCTGCCCAGCCGGTCGCGGAGACCGCCGGCAGCCTGGAGCGCCTGATCGCGTTCACCGGCCGAACCGTCGCTGTCTGAAGTTTTCCAACCCCGATACCCGTCAGAGACACCCAGGAAAGCAGGAACAATATGTCCAAGTTCGTCTTCATCTACCACGCTCCGATGACCCCCGCCGAGGCCGCGCCGCCCGCCCCGGAGGACATGGCAGCCGCGATGGAACAGTGGAACGCGTGGGCCGCTAAGGTCGGCAACGGGCTGATCGACTTCGGAACGCCCCTGGCCAACGGGATCCGCGTATCCGCCGGCGGAGCCACGGCACTGAGCCAGCGCGAGGTGGCCGGATACAGCATCATCGAGGCCGAAAACCTTGAGGCAGCCGTTGAACTCGCCAAGCAGCACCCGCACCTGAACATGCCGGGCGGCTGCGAAATCGAGGTTCATGAAGCCCAGCAGATCCCCGGAATGTAGCGGCGGCCCGACCCAAAAGCTCAACGCGTGTTCGCCGCTGCCCAATGGCGGCGGCGAACACGCCAAGGTGAACGGTATCCGGCTCGATACCGATTGCGCACTGCGATGCTAGTGTGCGACCATACCCGTGATCGTTGACCATCGGCAGGAGGTGAAACCCATGTACGCAGTACCACAATGGGTTCTCCCCTTCAGTCCCGCGATCGCGCGACTGAAGTAGTCGCAACCGGGAGCGCCCGCCAGGCAATACGCGAAAGGCGACTCCCTTGAACACAACACCTTCTTCAACTCTGCACTCCACCCCGACGACGGCCTCCGACCGGCCGAGGTCCGATCAGGATCAGCCGCAGGTCGACTCCACAAAACCGGTGCGCGCCGCGAACGAGCGAGCGCTGGTCCTCGGTGGCGGCGGATCCACAGGCAACGCGTGGCTGATCGGCGTTATGGCCGGCCTGTTAGATGCCGGACTGGATGTGACCGATGCTGATCTGGTCATCGGCACCTCGGCCGGATCGACGGCCGCGGCCCAGATAGCTGGCACGCCCCCGACCGAACTGCTTGCCGCCGTCCTTGCCGCCGCACCCCAGCAACGGACCGGCCCGCTCGGATCCGACGGTGGACGCGTTCCAATCAGGCCGCCGGCTGACCACATGGAGAGAACGAGTAAGATCATCGCCGCCGCTGAAGACGCCGCCGACATGCGCCGCAGAATGGGCGCGGCGGCACTCGACTTGGATGCGGCGTCGGACGGTTCCGGGCAAGCGCAGTGGCGCGCGACCGTCGCCGCGCGGCTGCCCAGCCAGCACTGGCCGGAACACACGATGCTCCTCACGGCGGTCAATGCCCATACCGGTGAACCGGTCGTGTTCGACCGCCACAGCGGGGTGGACCTGGTGGACGCCGTGGCCGCCAGTTGTGCCAGTGGTTTCGCCTACGGCATCGGCGGCAGCCGATATATCGACGGCGGCTACCGATCCAACGCCGAGAACGCCGATCTGGCGGCCGGTTACGCACGGGTGCTGGTGCTCTCACCATTCGGCGGCAGATCACGGACTCCGCTGCACTGGGGCATGCATCTCGCAACACAGGTCGACGAACTACGCGCACACGGCAGCAGAGTCGAAACGATCTTCCCGGATAGCAACTCCGAGCACATGTTCGGCGCCAATGCGATGGATCTGTCGCTGCGTCCGCCCGCCGCTCGGGCTGGTTATAACCAAGGCAGAGCCGTTGCCGAGCAGCTCACCGAATTCTGGCGCTGATGCTCAGGGCACCGGCCGGCAGGGCACCGGGGCGCCGCCCTATCCCCGCAACCCGGGAAACGCAACATTCGGCTACATCTTAGGAATTCTTTTGTTCCGGGCTCGACGGCGGTGCGACTGCGGCGCCTTCACTCGCCGTCGTCGGGCGTCACCAAGACGTCGCAGCGCAGTTGCAGTGCCGGTCCGGTGGGGCTCGGATGTGTCCCGGAGTGGCGGCCGATGACCTCGTGCGTCTGTCCTGTTAAGGACTGCTTCCCGATGCGTACGAATGGGTAGCGGTTATTGTCCGTGACCGTTTTCGTCGCCGGGTGACGCGCCGTTTCGCGGGGTGTCGAGCCGCCTGTCGGCAAGGATTCGACTCTGTTCTGATGGTGGACACGGTCCGGTAGCCCCGGTCCGCACCATCGAATCCAGAAAGTATCCGCTATGAAAAACCGACTCTTACCCGCTGGACTTTTCTCCACCTTGGGCGTTGCTGCCGCCGTGGCGGTCTCGCTGGTGGTCTCCGGTTGCGGCGGCCCTGCGAGCGCCCAGTCCCCGGCCGGCAATGCCCCCGGGACGCCGGAAGTGACCGAACTCCGCTATGAGGGTTGGGCCAACAGCGTCACGTTGCCGGAGGTGGCCGAGGACCTCGGCTACCTGGGTGGCGTGAAGCTGAACTGGGTGGGCAACACCATCAGCGGACCGGCGAGCATCCAATCGGCCGCGACGGGAGCCACTGACTTTGGGGGCGCCTTCTCAGGCGCCGTGGTGAAGCTCATCGAAGCCGGCGCACCGGTCACCGCGGTGATCAATTACTACGGGGAGGACGAGAAGACGTTCAACGGATTCTATGTCACCCAGGACAGCCCGATCCGGTCGCCACGGGATCTGATCGGCAAGAAGATCGCCGTCAACACCTTGGGCGCCCATTCGGACGCCGTGATCAACAGCTACCTGAAGAAGAACGGTCTGTCCCAGGAGGAGATCAAGCAGGTGCAACTCGTCGTCGTGCCGCCCAATGACACCGAGGAGGCCATCCGCCGCGGACAGGTCGACGTCGGGGCGCTCGGCGGGGTGCTGCAGGATAACGCAGTCGCCAAGGGCGGCCTGCGGTCCCTGTTCAACGACTTCGAACTCTTTGGCACCTTTGCCGGAGGCCAATACGTCCTGCGCAAAGACTTCATCGAGAAGAACCCGGAAACCACGAGGATCTTTACGACCGGCGTGGCCAAGGCCATCGAATGGGAACGCAGTACCCCTCGGGACGAGGTGATCGCACGGTTTACGAGCATCATCGAAAAGCGCCAGCGCTCCGAAAGCACCGCAGCCCTGAAGTACTGGAAGAGCGTCGGCGTCCCCTCCAAGGGCGCCATCAACGACCAAGACTTCACCCGCTGGTCAGCGTGGCTGAACGACACCGGAATCGTCACCGGCGACATCACCGCCTCCAAGTACTACACCAACGACTTCAACGACCTGCTGAAGGGGGCGGCATCATGACCCGCGATGCCGGCCTGACGCCGAAAATCAGCCTCCGGAACGTCGGGAAACAGTTCACGGTCCGGCCCAGCAGGGACCAGCCGGAGGGCACCACGCTGACCGCGCTGGAGGGCATCAATCTGGACGTCGCTGCGGGTGAGTTCATCACCCTGGTCGGCCCGAGCGGATCCGGCAAGACCACCCTTCTGGACCTCCTTGCCGGGCTCACCCGGCCGGACACCGGCCAGGTGCTGGTGGATGGCAGGGAGGTGACCGGACCCGGCCGCGACCGGGCAGTCGTCTTTCAGCAGTACGCACTCTTTCCGTGGCGCACCGCCGCCGCGAACGTCGCTTTCGGCCTCGAGGGAACCGGCAGCGGCGGGCGCCGCCCGGGCCGCAAGGAACGTGCCGACAAGGCCCGCCACTATCTGGAGCTCGTTGGCCTGTCCGGCTTCGAGGACCGGTATCCCCATGAACTCTCGGGCGGCATGAAGCAGCGAGTCGCCATCGCCCGGAGCCTCGCGTACGAACCCGACGTCCTGCTCATGGATGAACCGTTCGCAGCGCTGGATGCCCAGACTCGGGAACAGCTCCAGGAAGAACTCCTGCGTATCTGGCGTTCCACGGGCAAAACCATCATCTTCATCACCCACGGCATCGACGAAGCCGTGTACCTGGGCCAGCGGGTGGCCGTACTCAGCTCCCGCCCCGGCCGGCTCAAGCAGATTGTCGACATTGACCTGGGGGAGCGAAGCGCAGATGGCGACGTCCGCTCCGACGCCGTCTTCGTCGAACACCGCCACAAGGTCTGGTCGCTGCTGCACGATGAGGTCCGGAAAGCCCAGGAAGCCGGGCACGCGAAAATTGGGCCCGACGGGTCGGCACCCGACGAGGCACCCCAACTCACCAAGGACCAGCTCAGCACGGGAAGGGCAGCCTGATGACCGCACCAACACTGACCAAAGACCCCGCCGTGCCCGCCGC
>JBKPBZ010000165.1:0-6789 GCA_046727115.1 Actinomycetota bacterium
TCCACCCCCGGCCACGCCCCCGCCGCCCCCCAGCCCCGGGAATCCGCGGCAGAACGGCGCTCCCAACGCCCAAATACCGCCCCGGCACCACAACTCCGAACTATGCCGTGCATCACCACAACACCCACCAGCACCAACCGCGCCAGGCCACCGCGCCCGGGCCTTAAACGCAAAAAGGGCCGGCAACCAAACGGTTGCCGGCCCTCCTTCAAGCCACTGGCTTCAGGACTGCTGAATTACCAGGAAGACTTCGTGATGCCCGGGAGCTCACCGCGGTGAGCCATGTCGCGGAAGCGAACACGGGAAATGCCGAACTTCTGGAAGGTACCGCGCGGACGGCCATCGATGATGTCGCGGTTACGCAGACGTACCGGCGAGGCGTTGCGGGGCAGCTTCTGCAGGCCGAGGCGAGCAGCTTCGCGTACTTCGTCGGTTGAGTTGGGATCAACCAGAGCCTTCTTCAGTTCGAGGCGCTTTGCAGCGTAACGCTCGACGATGACTTTACGCTGTTCGTTCTTAGCGATCATTGACTTCTTAGCCATGTGTTTAGCGCTCCTCTCGGAATTCGACGTGCTGGCGGATTTTGGGGTCGTACTTCTTCAGAACCAGGCGGTCCGGGTCGTTACGACGGTTCTTGCGCGTCACGTAGGTGTAGCCCGTGCCCGCGGTCGACTTCAGCTTGATGATCGGACGTACGTCCTTATCCTTTGCCATTAGAGCTTCACTCCTCGTGCCAGGATGGCGGCGACGACTACGTCAATGCCGCGTACGTCGATGGTCTTGATGCCACGAGCAGAGACCTGCAGCGTGACGTTACGGCGCAGGGACGGAACCCAGTAGCGCTTCTTCTGGATGTTCGGGTCGAACCGGCGCTTGTTGCGACGGTGCGAGTGCGAAATGCTGTGTCCAAAGCCCGGCTCGGCTCCGGTCACCTGGCAGTGTGCTGCCATGACGACTCTCCTCAAAAATATGTGAAACGGCTAACGGAGTTCCCGCTGACCGTGCGTTAGGCGGCGTCCGCATCCGGCTCCCTCCCCCAATCACCGGTTCCGCGGGATTCAGGCAGACGGCACAAACCGTCTGGCTCCTCACTGCGGCGAAGATTGTGGGCCACGGGCACCTGGCGCTGACGGTCCATTGGACAGCCATTGCGAAGTGCCGGGATGCTGGGCGAATACAGGAATGCGCGCAACTTGAGCCCCTAACTACCGGCCTCCAAGACCGTCGATTTCTCAGACGAGTCCTGCCAACCGGAGCAATTGCGCACGCTCCGCGCCACCTAGCGCCTACCAAGTCTACGAGTTCGGCGATTTAAAGACCAATCCGGGGCTGAATAGTGTATGGGACCGCGGCTGTCAGCCGACCTGGACGGAGGGACGGGCCCCTCCGAGGTCATATGCCCGACGAAGCGTTTTCACAGCCAAATGATAGGCGGCGAGGCAATTCTGGGTCCATGAACACACTACTTCTGACGAGCCGTCCCGAGGTTCGCCGCAGCTCCCGTGGCGCTGTGAACCCCTTCGCGGAGCAGCACCGGCGGCGGTTGCTGAGAGCGGATCTGCTGACAGTACTTTTCTGGGCGTCCCTGGCGGGCGCCGTCGCCTTGTGGCTCGCCGACGGCGGTATGGCCGGCTTCTCGACCCCAGCCGGTTCCTTCACCGCGCTGGGGATTGTAGCCGGTCTCGCCGGCATGGACCTGGTGCTTCTCATGCTGCTATTGGCGGCCCGTATCCCGGTTATCGACCACACAGTCGGCCACGACCGCGCCCTCGAGTTCCACCGCAAGCTGGGTAAGCCCGCCCTGTATCTCCTGCTCGCGCACGGAATCCTGATTGCAGTCGGCTACGGCATGGCGGAAGGGCTGGATCCTGTCAGCGAGGCGGTTGCGCTGTGGGTCCTCGTGCCCGACATGTGGCTGGCCTACATTTCCATATTCCTGTTCATCGCCGTCGTCGTCACCTCACTGGTAGCCGTCCGACGTCGGTTCCCTTACGAGTTCTGGTACGCCGTCCACCTCCTGACGTACGCGGCGGTCCTGACCGCGCTCCCCCACCAGTTCAGCGTGGGCGGCCTCTTCGCCGAGGGCACCTGGCAGCGCTGGTACTGGCTGGCACTGTGCACCGCCACCGGTGCCGCCCTGCTCTTCTACCGCGTGGCCCAGCCCGTGGTGGCCACGTTCAGGCACCAGTTGACCGTTAAGCGCGTGGTACCGGTGACCCCCGGGGTGGTGAGCATCGAGATGTCCGGCCTTGGCCTGGACCAGCTGGCGGGCAGCGGCGGCCGGTTCTTCATCTGGCGGTTCCTGGCTCCCGGACTGTGGTGGCACCCGCATCCGTTCAGCTTGTCCGCCGATCCCGTCAGTTTCGACGCCGCCGGCCAGGGCACGCTGAGGATCACGGTCCGCAACCTGGGCCGGGGTTCGGCCCAGCTGGCGGGGCTGAGGCCCGGCACCAAGGTGGCGCTGGAGGGACCGTACGGGCTCTTCAGTACGGCCGCGCGGAGCCGCAACCACGTGGTCATGATCGGAGCCGGCATCGGCATTACCCCGGTCCGCGCCCTGCTGGAGAGCACGCCCTTCCAGCCCGGGAACGCCACAGTCATTCTCCGCGGCCACAGCGAATCCGAGCTCTACCTGGGTGAGGAAATCCTGCGGCTATGCCAGCAGCGCGGAGCCACGCTCTTCCACCTGACCGGCCCCCGCCCGGCCGGCGTCCGGACCTGGCTGCCGGAGAGCTCCGCGCGTGCCGGCCACCGGCTGGCCAGTTATGACCCGAACCTCGCCGATGCCGACGTGTACGTCTGCGGCCCCGCCGCCTGGGCACAAAGCGTGCTCGAGGACGCCCGGGCCGCCGGCGTCGGGGAAGACCAACTCCACTACGAAAGGTTCGACTGGTGAGAACCCGCGCAGCAGTTTCAGCAGCCCTGGCCTCCGCCGGCATCCTGATTGCAGGCTGGCAGTCGGGCGTCCACACAGCCGATACCAGCAGCTCCGTCGCCAGCACGGCGGCCGGCACCACCGGCTCCACCGGCGCCGCGGCGACCGGCACGGACGACTCCACGGCTTCGTCCGGCGCCGGCACCACGGGCACCACGGGGGCCTCAGCCAAGGCTGTCGGGACGTACGCCGGCTCGGTGGTCCAAACCCGGTTCGGCTCCGTCCAGGTGCAGATCACCGTGCAGGCCGGAAAGATCACCGACGTCACGGCGCTCCAGCTGACCGATGCTGAACGCAAGTCCGTGCAAATCAGCAACCGGGCGGCACCTATCCTGCGCGATGAGGTACTCCAATCCCAGTCCGCGGATGTGCAGACCATCAGCGGTGCCACGGTGACTTCCGACGCGTACTTGAGCTCCCTTCAGGCGGCCCTCGATGCAGCCAACCTCTGAGCTGGCCGGCTCGGCCCTGAAGGCCCGGACATTTGGCTCCATGGGCACCGTCATCAGCCTGACCGTTCCTGGAACAGCGGGCGGCGGAGAGCGCGAGCTCGACGCCGCCGCTGCCGCCGTCGAACGGATATTTGCTCGCGCGGATGAAACCTTCAGCCTGTACCGTCCCGATTCCGAGGCCAGCCGGCTGGCGCGCGGAGAGCTTTCCCTTCGGGACGCATCCACCGGGATGCGGGACCGCTACGCGGATGCGCTCAGCTGGCGGCTGATGACGGAGGGCGCGTTCTCCCCGGAGCGGCCCGACGGCGTGCTGGACCTTTCCGGGATCGTCAAGGGCTCAGCGATCGGGCAGGCCGGCGAGGCGCTGCGGAGCCGGGGTATCACTGACTGGTGCCTGAATGCCGGCGGCGACGTGCTGGTGATGGGCTCGCCCGTGCCGGGCAGCGGAGCCGCGTGGGCAACCGGGGTGGTTGACCCGCTGGACCGCTCGGCACTGCTTTCCGCCTACGGGCTGGGCGGACCCGGCACCCGGCGGGCCCTTGCGACGTCGGGCTCGGCGGAGCGGGGTGAGCACATCTGGACTGCGGGCTCCCGCGGCCCCGAGTTCGCCCAGGCCTCCGTGGCCGCGGCAGACATCGTCACGGCCGATGTGCTCGCGACGGCGATTGTTGCGGGCGGGACCGCGATGCTGCACCGGGCCACCGACGGCTGGGACATCGATGTGCTCGCCGTGCGCCGCACCGGGGAGCTGCTCGCGACGCCGGGATTCCGCGCCTAGGTTGCCGTACTCTGACTTAACGGTTTAGAGGTGGGTCAGCTGGCCGTACTTCGGCGCCAGGCCGTCGCCGGACGACTTGCCGGTGACGCGCCGGACAACCCACGGGCCGGCGAATTCGCGGACCCATCGGGCATTCGCACGGAGGGCGTCCACTCGGCTCAGCTCAGGGACCGGAGTCATGGGCGGGACGTCTATCGAGTGCTCGTGCGCCAGGACCGTGAGGACGCGCTTGGCCATGTTCGCGTGGCCGGCGGCGGACATGTGCATCCGGTCCGTGGCCCACATGCCCCAGTCGTAGTACTCGCTGAAACGCCAGTAGTCCACCAGCAGGGCGCCGTGGTCACCGGCGATGCCGCGAACCAGTTCGTTGTAGATTGCTGTGCGGCCGCGCATGGTCCCGAAAATCTTGGAGCCCCGCGCGTCGAAGCCGGTGAACATCACCACGGTGGCCCCGGTGGCGGTGAGTTTGCGGATCCCGGCGTCGTATTCGGCCAGCAGGTCATCAATGTCGACCTTGGGCCGGAGGATGTCGTTGGCGCCGGCGTAGATGCTGACCACGGTGGGCTTCAGTGCGACGGCGGCATCCACCTGTTCGGCCATGATCTGGCGGAGTTTCCGGCCGCGGATGGCAAGGTTCGCGTACCCGAAGCCTGGGTCGGCGGTGCCGAGTCCCTCTGCCACCCGGTCCGCCCAGCCCCGGACACCGTTGGGCCGGGTGGGGTCGTCGTCGCCGACGCCTTCCGTAAAGGAGTCTCCAAGGGCTACATAGCGGGACGTGAAATCCATGGGTCAAGTCTGCCAGCAGTTGCCGCGAGCAACAAAGGCAGGGATGCCCGACGGCGGCGCCTTCAGCTTTCGTGCTTAGGTGTCCCGCAGGATCCAGTGGTCGTCATCGAGGCGGGCCACGATTTTCTCGCCGATCCGGGCCAGGTCCGCGACGTCCTGCGGGCTCAAGGCGTCGAGGAACAATGACCGGACCGCCTCCACATGGCCCGGGGCAAGCTTCACAATCGTCTCCATGCCAACATCGGTCAGGTGCGCCGTGGTGACGCGGGCGTCGCCGGGGTGCGGCCGCCGCTCAAGCCAGCCACGGTTCTGCAGCTTGGTGACCACGTGGGAGAGCCGGGACAGGGAGGCACTAGTGCGCGCCGCAAGCTCACTCATGGACAGGAAACGCCCCTCGGTCTCCGAAAGCATCGCCAGCACGTTGTAGTCGAACAGGGAAAGCTTGCCCGCGGCATGGAGCTGGGTGTCCAGGGCGGCCGGCAGCATGGTGTTGATGCTGAGCTGGGCAAGCCAGGCCCGGCGTTCGTCGGCGTTGAGCCAGCGGGGTTCGGTCATGGCTACATTCTAGGAGACTGGAAGCTTGACGATTCAACTTCAGCCCGGGGAATTCCAGAAAAGTTCCCGTCTGTCCCCGGCCGGCTAACGGTAGGCTGGCGGCATGTACGTAGTCTCCCTGACATACAAGGTCCCCGACGACATCGTGGAGTTCCATCTCTCGGCGCACGTCACGTGGCTGCAGGCGGCCTTCGACGAGGGCATCTTCATGGTCGCGGGGCGCAAAATCCCCCGCACCGGCGGCCTGCTGCTCTCCAACGCCGACCGGGCCAGCCTTGACGCCGCCCTGGCCAAGGACCCGTTCTATGTCAACGGCGTGGCTGATTTCGAGGTCATGGAGTTCCATGCCAACAGGGTGGCTCCGGGCTACGAAAACCTGTTGGACAGCTGAGTCCCAGGCGTCTACCCGGCGCCGGCCGAGCCCCCGGCTCGTTGATTTTGCAGTAGCTTCTTCAGACCGCCCTTGCGCGGAACCCTCACGGGTTCGGGCCAGCGCGGCCGGAGCTGATCGCCCAGGGTGACGCCGCGGAGTTTGCGTCCGAACAGGGGCAGCACCCAGTCGTGGACCCAGCGGCGCTGCCGGCGTTCCCACTCCCGCAGGCCCGATTTCACCGGCGGCTCCCACTCCTTGGGCTTGATCTTGTGGGGCACGCCGAGGTGGTCCAGGACCTGTGAGGCAAGGTATTTGTGGCCCGCCTTGGACATATGCAGCCGGTCCGAATCCCACATCCGCGGGTCATGGAATGCGTCGAAGCACCAGTAGTCCACCAGCACCGCGCCGTAGCGCCCGGCGATCTCGCGAACCCGCCGGTTGTAGAAGGCGTTGCGTTTCTTCAGCGGCTCCAGCAGCGCGGAAACCTTGACATCAAAGCCGGTGAACAGCACCAGCGTTGCCCCGGTGCCGGCGAGCGCAGCCACCAGCAACTCGTAGTCCTCCATGAGGGAGCCGATGTCCGTGCCAAAATCCAGGATGTCGTTGCCGCCCGCGTACAGGGTAACCAGCGTCGGCTCCATGGCCAGGGCAGGGCCGAGCTGCTCGCCAATGACGTGGCGCAACCGCTTGCTGCGGATGGCCAGATTGGCGTATTCCCATCCCGGCTGCGCCTTGGCCAGCTTCTCGGCGACCCGGTCCGCCCAGCCCCGCACACCGTTCGGGAACCGGGGATCATAGTCCCCTACGCCCTCGGTGAAGGAATCCCCCAAGGCAACAAAGACCCGCCGCCCACCCCGATCCGGAAGCAAAGGAAATGAACCCACCCCTCCACGCTACCCACCCCAAAAAA
>JBKPBZ010000166.1:0-6912 GCA_046727115.1 Actinomycetota bacterium
CAGCTGACGCGATTACTAGACTCGGACTGTGAGCAACGAAATCCCCGCCAAGGTATCCGACGTCTTTGACCCCACCCGGTGGCGCACCGTGTCCGGTTTCGACGACTTCCAGGACATGACCTACCACCGGCAGGTGGAGCGTGGCGCGGACGGCTCCGAGGTCCGGGACCTGCCCACCGTCCGCATCGCCTTCGACCGCCCCGAGGTCCGCAACGCCTTCAGGCCCGGCACCGTGGACGAGCTCTACCGCGCTATGGACCACGCCCGGATGACCCCGGACGTGGCCACGGTCCTGCTCACGGGAAACGGCCCCTCTTCCAAGGACGGCGGCCACTCGTTCTGCTCCGGCGGGGACCAGCGGATCCGCGGCCGCGACGGCTACCGGTACGCACAGGGGGAAACGACGGAAACCATCGACCCCGCCCGCGCCGGCCGGCTGCACATCCTGGAAGTCCAGCGGCTCATGCGCACCATGCCCAAGGTGGTCATCGCCGTCGTCAACGGCTGGGCAGCCGGCGGCGGGCACTCCCTCCACGTCGTCGCGGACCTCACCATCGCCTCCCGCGAGCATGGAAAGTTCAAGCAGACCGACGCCACGGTGGGAAGTTTCGACGCCGGCTACGGCTCGGCCCTCCTGGCCCGCCAGATCGGCCAGAAGGCCGCCCGGGAGATTTTCTTCCTGGCCCGCGAATATTCCGCCGAGGACATGGTCAGGATGGGCGCCGTGAACGAGGCCGTGGACCACGGCCGCCTTGAGGAGGTCGCCCTGGAGTACGCCGCGGACATTGCCCGGCAGTCCCCGCAGGCCATCCGGATGCTCAAGTTCGCGTTCAACCTGGCCGACGACGGTCTGGCCGGCCAGCAGGTCTTCGCCGGCGAGGCGACCCGCCTGGCCTACATGACCGACGAGGCCGTGGAGGGCAAGGAGGCCTTCCTCGAGAAGCGCGATCCCGACTGGTCCGCGTTCCCGTACTACTTCTAAGGCGCACTGTGACTTCCGGAGCCATGAACATCGAGCCCGCGCTGAAGGCGCTGGCTGCTGCCCTCCACGGCGAGGGTCCCGCCGTCGAGCTCTCCGCCGGGCCGGACGGCTCGCCCGTGCTGGGATTCCCTGACACCACCGGCATCGAGGACGCGGCCGTTGTGGTGCGGACCTCCGGGTCCACCGGCGCGCCCAAGGCCACCGTCCTCACCGTCGAGGCCCTGGCGGCATCGTCCGTCGCGACCGCCTTTGCCCTCAAGGGTGAGGGGCAGTGGCTGCTGGCCCTCCCCGTCCAGTACGTGGCCGGGGTACAGGTGCTGGTCCGCTCGCTCTTTGCGGGAACCCGCCCGTGGGTCATGGACCTGTCCGGCGGCTTTACGCCGGAGGCCTTCACCGCCGCGGCGCTGGAGCTCACGGACAAGATCCGTTTCACCTCGCTGGTGCCCACCCAGCTTCAAAGGCTGCTGGACGCGCCCTCGGCCGAGACGCTGGCGGTGCTGCGGCGCTTCAACGCCATCCTCCTCGGCGGCGGTCCCGCGCCGGCGGAACTGCTGGCCGCGGCCCGGGATGCCGGCGTGCGCGTGGTGACCACCTACGGGGCGGCCGAGACCTGCGGCGGCTGCGTGTACGACGGCTTCCCGCTCGAAGACGTGCTGGTCCGCGTGGAGCCCGACGGCCGCATCCTGCTGGGCGGGGCAACCATCGCCGCCGGGTACCTTCAGGCCCCCGGGCTCTCGGCAGCGGCGTTCAGCGAGGAGGACGGCGTCCGCTGGTACCGGACCAGCGATCTCGGCGAACTGGACGCTGACGGCAGGCTCACCGTTCTGGGCCGGGCCGACGACGTCGTCATCACCGGTGGCGTCAAGGTTTCCGCCGCCCATGTCCAGGCTGAGCTGGAAAAGCTCGACGGCGTGCGGGCGGCTTTTGTCGCCGGCGTGCCCTCCGCCGAGTGGGGCCACGCCCTGGCCGCGTACGTCGCCGTCGGCGACAGTTCCCCGGAAGGCATGGCGGCGTTCGCCGCGCGCCGGAACGAAACCTGGGGACCGGCGCTGGGGGCCCTGGCCCCGAAAACGGTCCTGCCCGCGGCGGAACTGCTCATGCTGCCCAACGGCAAACCGGACCGCGTGGGCATGACGGTCCTGCTGGATGCACTCCATCAGGGAAAATAGACAAGCCGCATCCGGCCGGCTATCCAACCAACCAACGAGTATTCAACCAATCAACGAGGTACTGACCGTGGCCACAGCCGCACAATGGATCCAAGGCGCCCGACTGCGCACCCTGCCGGCCGCGATCGCACCGGTGCTGATCGGCAGCGCAGCCGCCTACGAGATGGATTCGTTCATCCTGCTGAACGCCGTGCTGGCCGCCCTGGTCGCCCTGCTCCTTCAGATCGGCGTGAACTACGCCAACGACTACTCGGACGGCATCCGCGGCACGGATGAGGACCGGGTCGGTCCCCTCCGGCTCGTGGGCTCGGGCGCGGCCAGCCCGGAGCACGTCAAACGGGCCGCGTTCGCGGCGTTCGGGCTGGCGATGCTGTTCGGCCTGATCCTCGTGATCATCACGCAGGCCTGGTGGCTCATCCTGGTCGGCGTCGGCTGCGTGCTGGCCGCCTGGGGCTACACAGGGGGCAAGAACCCGTACGGCTACCTCGGCCTGGGCGACGTCTTCGTGTTTGTGTTCTTTGGACTCGTCGCAACGCTTGGCACCACGTACACGCAGGCGGGGCAGCTCAGCCTCGCCGCCATCATCGGGGCGATCGGCACCGGGCTGATCGCGTGCGCGCTGCTGATGGCCAACAACGTCCGCGACATCCCGACCGACAGAAAGGCCGGCAAGAAGACCCTGGCCGTCCGGCTCGGGGACAAGCACGCCCGTGAAAGTTACGTGCTGATGCTCGCCGTCGCGATCCTGCTGGTCATCGTCCTGGCCCCAGCGCGGCCGTGGATGCTGATCGTGCTGCTGCTGATCCCCGCCAGCCTCATGCCGTCCTGGCTGATGATCGCCGGGCGGCGGCGCAAGAGCCTCATCCCCGTCCTGAAACAGACCGGACTGATCAACCTCGGCTTCGCCGCGCTGTTTTCAGTCGGGCTCATCCTCAGCCACGGGTTCTAAGGCCGGGCTCTGAGCCGCGGCCGTTCAAGGACTGTTTGAACCCGCGGCCGGGGTTCAGGCCCCTGGCTGCTGGGAGTCCTTGCGGCGGTTGTCCGTGCGGACCGCAATGTCCGGGTTCGCGTCCACGAGGCGGTCTTCGGCGTCGGCGTCAGCCACCTCGCCGGCGCTGCGCATCGGCTTGGCCTTGCCCGAGAACCGGTGGTGGAGTGTCGCGGTGGCCGCGTCGCGCTGCCGCTGGAAGAACAGGAAGCTGATGGCGAAGGACATCATCCCGGCGCACAGGGCAGCCAGGAGCACGCCCAGCTGCAAGTAGAGGAAAAGGGCAAACAAGGGCGCAAATAGCGCCAGCCGAATCAGGGTGTATTTGAGGAAAGCCACCCCTCAAGTTTAGCCGCCAGAACGGCGGCGTTGCTTCGGCCGCCCCCGCTCCTCGCAGCCGGGCGGCGGCGGCCCGCACCCGGATACAGTGGCAGGCGCCGTCGAGGCGCCCGACGGCTAGACTGAAGATATGCTCCGTGTAGTGGTTCCGATCGTCATACTTGCCGTATTCGTCTATGGACTGGTCGACCTGATCCGTACTGATGCGCGGCTGACCAGGGGCATCTCCAAGACCGCCTGGATCTTCGTGCAGGTCCTCCTCCCCGTGGTGGGCGCCACGCTGTGGTTTCTCCTTGGCCGCCCCCGCGCCACGGACACCGCGCCGGTCGCCTACAGCCACCCGGTGGCGCCCGACGACGATCCCGACTTCCTCCGCAACCTTGAAATCCGCCGCCGCAACCAGGCCGAGGCCGACAGGCTCAAGAAGCTCAAGGAAGAACTCGACGCCAAGGAACGCAAGGCCGACGCCGGCGGCGCGGCAGCCAGCGGCACCGACGACGCCGGCGATGCCCACGAACCCGGCGACGCCGGAACGCCGGGAACCGACGAGGTCAAGTAGCGCGGCGTTAGGTAGGGCGCGGCTACGCAGGGCGCGGGTAAGTAGGTGGGTTGACCGTTCCGGTGCCCTGCCGCCACCATGATGGATACTGACGAACTGCCCGGCGCAAAGCCCGAAACCGGAGCTTTGAACAGGGCAGATCGACGGCCGAAGCATCTGGGCTCGGAAGTGGTGGGATGCGTTTGAACATGCGTTTGAAGCGTGGAATATGTTCGAACAGTGGAACGGGTTTGAACCGTGGAATATGTTCGAACAGTGGAACGCGTTTGAACCGTGGAACGTTTTTGAACAGCGGAATGTGTTGGAATCGTGGATAGCATTTCGCGCAGGACCCTCCTCTCGGCCGGCTTGGGTGCCGGCATCCTCATTTCCATGCCCGGACCTGCCGTGCCCGGCATCTCAACCGCGGAGGATACCGGGCTCCGGGGCGATCCATTCATGCTCGGCGTCGCTTCAGGCGAACCGTGGCCGGACGGCTTCGTGCTCTGGACCCGCTTGGCGCTTGACCCGCTCGCCGAGGACGGCCTCGGCGGGATGCCATCCCGGAGCATCCCGGTCGCCTGGGAGGTGGGCGAAGACGCCGCGATGGGCAAAGTGGTGGCCCGGGGCCTTGAATACGCCCATGTAGAGAACGCCCATTCAGTGCATGTGGAATTGCGGGGGCTTCAGCCGGGACGCGAGTACTTTTACCGGTTCCGCTGCGGCCGTCATGTCAGTCCCACGGCCAGGACGCTGACGAGCCCCGCAAGCCATGAGACTCCGGCCGCGCTCGCGATGTCCTTCGCCAGCTGCGCGAAGTATGAGCAAGGCTACTTCACTGCATACGCCCGCCTTGCCCAAGACCACCCCGACCTGGTGCTGCACCTTGGCGACTACATCTACGAACGCCGCAGCGGCACCGATGTCCGCCAAGACGCCCGCAACCTCGACGTGCTGGAGACCGTGACGCTTGAGGGCTACCGCCAGCGCCACGCACAGTACAAGTCCGACGCGGATCTGCAGGCGGCGCATGCGATCGCACCGTGGCTGGTGGTCTGGGACGACCACGAAGTCGACAACAACTATGCCGATGACGTTCCCGAGGACAGGGATCCGGCCGAGATGAACGATACCGCTGCGCGCTTCCTGGAGCGCCGCGCCGCGGCATTCAAGGCCTACTACGAGAACATGCCGTTGCGCGCGTCCTCTGTACCGGCCGGAACGGACATGAAAATATATCGCACGATCCAGTGGGGCCAGCTGGCCAATTTCCATATGATGGACACCCGCCAGTACCGGGACGCTCAGCTCTCCGGCGGCCGGGGAAGGAATGTTGCAGGGAGGCTGGACACGAACCGCACCATCACCGGTCTCCAGCAGGAGAAGTGGCTCGTGGAAGGATTCAGGAACTCCACCCAGCGCTGGGACATCCTGGGTCAGCAGGTCTTCTTCGCCGAACGGGACCGCAATGCGGCAGCCAGTATCGACGACGTCTCCATGGACAGCTGGGACGGCTACGCGGCATCGCGCCGGCGTATCACCCAGGGCTGGGTGGACGCCAAGGTGCGCAACGCCGTCGTACTCACAGGGGACGTGCACCGGCACTGGGCCAACGAACTGAAAATCGATTTCAAGGACCCCGCCTCGCCGGTGGTGGGCTCAGAACTGGTCAGCACGTCCATCACCTCCGGCGGCAACGGTTCGGGTGCCACGTTCGATCCAGTCATGGCGTGGAACCCGCATCTGAAGTTCTTCAACAATCAGCGCGGCTACGTGAATACGCGGATCACCAAGGACTCCCTGCGGGCGGATTTCCGCGTACTGGACTTCGTCAGCAGGCCGGGGTCCACCGTCAGCACCAAGGCCTCGTTCCAGATCAACGACACCGTCCCGGGCCTCGAGCCCCGGGCTTAGCCCGAGCACCCGCCAAGACGCCCCTGTCCCCGCCGGCCCCCTGTGCCCCGGCAGGCGGAGCTGCCGCTTACAGCCCCGAGTAGGAGTGCAGGCCGTTGAAGAACTGGTTCACGATCGTGAAGTTGAAGACCACGCACAGGTAGCCGACGATCGACAGCCAGGCGGCACGGGTTCCGGTCCAGCCGCGGGTGGCGCGGGCGTGCAGGTATCCTGCGTAGACCACCCAGATCACGAACGTCCAGACTTCCTTCGTGTCCCAGCCCCAGAACCGGCCCCAGGCCTTCTCGGCCCAGATGGCGCCAAACATGAGCGTGAACGTCCAGCCGACGAACGCGATGGCGTTGATGCGGTAGGACAGGTTCTCCAGGCTCAGGGCGTTCGGGACCAGGCGCATGAATCCGAGCTTGTCGGCACCGCCGGCGGCAATGGTCTTCTGCCGGTGCGACTGCACGAGCTGCAGCGCGGACATTGCGAACGTCAGGGTGAACAGCGCCGAGGACATCACTGCGATGGAAACGTGGATGATCAGCCAGTAGCTCTGCAGCGCCGGCACGAGGTGGCCCACGGGCGTCCAGAAGGCGATGGAGGCCGCAACCAGCATGATGATGGCCAGACCGATCACAAACGTGCCCAGGAAGCGCAGGTCGCGGCGGATCAGCACCAGCAGGAAGACGGCCACGGCCACAAACGCGCCGGTGGTGAGGAATTCGTACATGTTGCCCCACGGCACCCGGCCGGCACCCAGCGCACGGGTGATCACGCCGGCCGCGTGAATCGCAGCGCCGAGGACGGTCAGCGCGACGGCCACCCGGGCCGGGGCCCGCCGCTCGCCGGCGTAGCGCATGCTGCCGTCGGCGGTCTGGCCCGCACCTGCCGCGGTGCCGCGACCGGAAACGGCCGACGTCGGACGCTCGGCACGGCCTACAGGGCCGCTGACGTCCGCATCCGAGCGGTCAACTTCGCCTCCGGCGGTCCCCGCACC
>JBKPBZ010000167.1:0-44425 GCA_046727115.1 Actinomycetota bacterium
GACCGCGGCCGGCTGTTGCGGCTGCGGGCCGAAATGCGGGCCCCGGGCCGGGCCTGGCTCGAACTCTCCGTGGAGCCGGAGGGGACGGGCAGCCGCTACCACCAGCGCGCCATCTTCTTCCCCAAGGGCCTCAGCGGCCGCCTGTACTGGCTGGCCGTCCTGCCGTTCCACAGCGTCATATTTCCCGCCATGTCGCGGAATATCACTGCGGCCGCCAGGGATCTGGAAAATCTCGAATCGGAGCCTGCCGGGCACACGCCGTAGGATGTTGGAGCCCGAAACGTCCACTTCCACATCCCGGAGGACCCCCTATGGCCCTGAGTGCATCCACCACCGTTCCGCACAGCGTCGACCGCGTTACCGCGGTTTTCGTCAATGAAGACTTCCTGCGCCACACGAGCGAACTCGTCGGCGGCACCCTGGAATCCTTTGCCCTTGACGGAGATCCCGCCGGCGCCTTTAGCACCACCACCGTGCGGACCATCCCCACCACACGGATGCCCGACATCGCCCGGAAATTTGTCGGCGAAAGCCTGAAGGTGACCCAGCTCGAGGCCTGGGAGGCTCCCGCCGCCGACGGCTCCCGGCAGAGCAAGATCTCCCTCAAGGTCTCCGGCGCACCGCTGGACGTCAACGCTGTCCAGCGCCTGGTGTCCGACAACGGCAGCACCCGGATCGAGCTCGAGGGCAACGTCACCTCCTCGGTGCCGTTCCTTGGCGGCAAGATCGCCGACGCCGCCGAGCCGATGGTCGGCAAGGCCCTGAACCTGCAGTCCCAGCAGGCCCAGGCCTGGCTCGAGAGCCACTAGCGTCATGGAGTTGCCAGCGTTCCTCGCCGTCGTCCTGGTTATTGCCGGTGTCTGGTCCCTGGTGGTCTGGCCGCAGTTCCTGCGCCGCGTCATGAAGGACCCGCGCGCCCGTGACGCCGACGGCAAGGCCACCCGCTTCCTGACCGTTCACGTGGTCCTCGTCAGCATCTCGATGCTGCTGGGGGCCGCGACGGCGGCGATCGGCATTGCCGGGCTGGTCAGCTAGGTTCCGGCACACCGGCGGCAGTCCCCGCCGGTGTGCCGGATTTCCTGCCCCGTTGAGGTGCCGGCGCTAGACTCAGCAAAAAGTGGACCGCTGAAAGGGGATGCCACTTGCCACCCCGTCTTGCGGCCATGTGCGCACTGGGCGCGTATCTGCTGGCCCTTGGCCTCATCGCCCTCTGGCCCGTTCCCGTGGACCAGGGCGCATCTGATTTTCTGACGCAAACGCTGCGGCAGCTGCACCGCTGGGGCGTCCCTCCCTGGGTCGATTACTCGACCGTGGAGCTGGCCTCCAACGTGATCCTGTTCTTGCCGCTGGGCGCCTTGGTCACCCGGATCCTCGGCGCGCGGCTCTGGTGGGGCGGGGTTGCCGTCGGTTTCCTGCTCTCCATCCTGGTTGAGCTCGCCCAGCTTGCCTTCCTCCCGGCGCGCTTTCCCTCTGTCCTTGACGTGGCCGCGAACACCTTCGGCGCCCTGGTTGGCGCCCTCTCGGCCTTGCTCCTCATGGCACGCCGCGGGACTGTGTGATCCTCGGGCCCACCGCGTACGCTGTGAACAGGCCTTAACGGGAGGACATCGGAACTGTGCGGATCTCGGTTATCGGATGCGGTTATCTCGGTGCAGTCCATGCTGCGTGCATGGCAAAGCTGGGCCATGACGTTGTCGGCATCGACCTCGACGAAAACAAGGTGGCCCAGCTGTCAGCCGGCCACGCCCCCTTCTACGAACCTGTGCTGGACGAGCTCCTCTCCGAGCTTGAGGAATCGGGGCGGCTGCGGTTCACCACCGAGATGGCGGCGGCCCGCGGTTCTGAGGTCCACTTCATCTGCGTCGGTACGCCGCAAAAGCGCGGCGAGAACGGCGCCGACCTCCGGTTCGTCGACGCGGCAGTCGCATCGCTCGCAGAATATCTGTCCCCGGGCGATGTCGTTGCCGGAAAGTCCACGGTGCCGGTCGGCACCGCGGCGCGGCTGGCCGAAATGCTGGCGGAGACAGAGCCCGGTGCGGTGCTGACCTGGAATCCTGAATTCCTGCGCGAAGGCCACGCCGTGACGGACACCTTGAATCCGGACAGGTTCGTCTACGGCGTGCCGGACGGGAACGAGGACCACCCGGCCGTTGCCGTGTTGGACCAGGTCTATGCCCAGCCGCTCGCGGGCGGGAGGCCCCGCCTGGTGACGGACTACGCCACCGCAGAGCTCGTCAAGACTGCCGCCAACTCCTTCCTGGCCACCAAGATTTCCTTCATCAACGCCATGGCCGAGGTCTGCGAAGCCACGGGGGCCGACGTCACCCGGCTTGCCGATGCCATCGGACTCGATGAGCGGATCGGCAGGAAGTTCCTCAACGCAGGCATCGGCTTCGGCGGCGGCTGCCTGCCCAAGGACATCCGTGCCTTCATGGCCCGGGCCGGCGAGCTAGGCGCGGATCAGGCGCTGACCTTCCTTCGCGAGGTTGACGCCATCAATATGAGGCGCCGGACCCGCGTCGTGGAGCTCACCCGGGAGCTCTGTGGCGGCAGCCTGCTGGGACAACGGATCGCCGTACTGGGGGCGGCCTTCAAGCCCGAAAGCGACGACGTCCGGGACTCCCCCGCGTTGAGCGCCGCGGCGCAGCTGCAGTTGCAGGGCGCCGTGGTGACGGTCACCGACCCCCAGGCGCTGGCCAACGCCGCCAAACGCTTCCCGGAGCTTCCGCTCGAACCGGATCTGGAGACGGCGCTGGACAGGGCCGACGCCGTGCTGCTGCTGACCGAGTGGCAGGCGTACCGGGAACTGGACCCGCACGCGACGAAGGCGTTCGTGTCGGCCCCCCGCATCCTGGACGGCCGCAACGTGCTGGACCCGGCCAAGTGGCGGGCTGCCGGGTGGACCTACAAGGGCCTGGGCCGGCCGTAACGCGGTCCGGCCGCAACGCGGGCCGGACGCAACACTGTTCTGGCCGCGACGCTATTCTGGGAGGCGGCCGTCAGGCCGCCAGCGCCTGGCCGAGAGCGTCCTCCGCGGCCACCCAGGAGAGCATGGCGCACTTGACCCGGGCGGCATAACGGGACACGCCCTCAAACGCGGCGGCATCGCCCAGCACCTCCGGATCGGCCGGGACCTTGCCGCGCGAACGCAGCACTTCGCGGAAGCTGTCAATGACGGTGCGCAGTTCCCCGACAGTCATCCCCTCGGCCAGGTCCGTCAGCACGGATGCCGAGGCCATGGAGATCGAGCAGCCGTCGCCGTCCCAGCGCAGCTCACTGACTTTCCCGCCGGCCACGGACACCCGGACGGTGATCTCGTCGCCGCAGGTCGGGTTCAGCTGGTGGGACTGGCCACTGCTCGAGTCCTCCGGCGCGGCCGCCGCGGCCAGGCCGCTGCCGTGCCGGGCCTTGGCGTGTTCCAGGATGATCTGCTGATAGAGCTGGTCAAGACTCATGGATGTCCGTCCTAGGCTTGGAAGTAGGCACGGACATCGGCGGCAGCGTTGAGGAACGCGTCCACATCGTCCGTGGTGTTGTACAGGTACGTGCTGGCGCGGGTCGTGGCCGTCAGCCCAAGCCGGCGGTGCAGCGGCTGGGCGCAGTGGTGGCCCACCCGCACGGCGATGCCCCGGCTGTCCAGGAACTGGCCAACATCGTGCGCGTGGACGCCGGCGACGTCGAACGCGGCCAGGCCGATCCGTTCCTGCCCCGCCGCGGGACCCAGCACCCGGATGCCGGGGATGGATTCCAGTCCCTGCACGAGCCGCTGGCCGAGCTCGGCTTCCCAGGCGTGGATGCGGTCCATCCCGGTTTCGCTGAGATAGTTCACCGCCGCGGCGAGTGCCACCGCCTGCGAAATGCGCTGGGTGCCGGCCTCGAAACGCTGCGGGCTCGGCAGGAAACCCGCCCGTTCCATGGTGACGGTGGTGATCATGGAGCCGCCGGTCAGGAACGGCGGCATGGCGTTCAGCAGCTCCGAGCGGCCGTAGAGGGCGCCGATTCCGGTGGGGCCGAGCATTTTGTGGCCGGAGAACACCGCGAAGTCGACGTCGAGCGCCTTGAGGTCCAGGGGCAGGTGCGGCGCGGACTGGCAGGCGTCGAGCACCACCAGGGCGCCCGCGGAACGGGCCAAGGCCACCAGGGCGGCCACCGGGTTGATGGTGCCCAGGACGTTGGACGCGTGGGTGAACGCCAGGACGCGGGTGCGGGGGCCGATGATGCCGGCGGCGGCCTCCAGGTCCAGGGCGCCGGCGTCGTCGATGGGGATGAACTTCACCACGGCGCCGGTCCGGGCCGCCAGCTCCTGCCAGGGAATCAGGTTGGCGTGGTGTTCCATCTCCGTGACCACGAGTTCGTCGCCCGGGGCCAGGGCGAACCGGCCTGCTTCGGGGGCGGCGCCGGGCAGGGACGCGTTGAGGAAGGAGTAGGTGAGCAGGTTCAGGCCCTCCGTGGCGTTGGAGGTCCAGATCAGTTCATCCCACTCCGCCCCGACGAAGTCCGCCACCGTTTCCCGGGCGTTTTCGAATGCTTCGGTGGCCTCGACGGCGAGGTGGTGCGCCCCGCGGTGGACCGCCGAGTTCCGCTGCTCGTAGAACTCCTGCTCGGCCTCGAGTACGCTGAGCGGGTTCTGCGAGGTGGCCCCGGAGTCCAGGTAGATGAGCGGTTTGCCGTTGACGTGCTGCTGCAGGATCGGGAAGTCGTTGCGGATCCTCAGGACCTCGTCGTTCCCGAGCGTGATGGCAGAGCGGCGGAGGTGGGCTGGTGTGGCAACCATGGCAGAGACTCCTGGATCGGCGTTCGCTGCGGCGCCTCGAGCGCGCCGGCCCAAAGGCAGGCGGCGCCATTACGTCACGCAGATTAATCCTAATTATCCCATGCGTGGGTGCCCCTACGGTGCGGCGGCCCGTAGAACCGACCCAGCCCCGGCGAAGTAGGCATTTGCGCCCCGCGTCATGCGGAAAGCACTAAGCATATTTATGGTTCCCGCTGGTCGAGGCCGCTACGATGACTTCATGCAATGGATAAACGCAGTCTCCGGGCCTCGGAATTGGGCCGTGACCGAAACTTCGCCGTGCAGGTAGAACAGACCCAGCAGCCGCTGGCCCCCTCAACTTCTCACCGTCAACTGGTCCAGGCCCTGCGGTCGAAGCAAAAGACGTCAAAAGGTGCCTCTGCCTACGCACGCTTCCTGAACCGTCCAGCGGGCCGCCACCTTGCCGCGCTGGCGTACAAGTTGCATATGACGCCCAACGGCGTGACCGCGGTGAGCGCCCTGTGCAGTTTCACGGGGATAGCGCTGATCGCGTTTGCTCCGGCGACGCCGGTCATCAGTGTGCTGGTAGCCCTGCTGCTCATCCTCGGCTACGCCCTGGACTCGGCGGACGGCCAGCTGGCCAGGCTCCGCGGGGGCGGAAGCTTTGCCGGCGAGTGGCTGGACCATGTTGTTGACGCGGTCAAGATGGCTTCGCTCCACTTGGCGGTTCTGGTGGCGTGGTACCAGGGCTACGTGGAGAGGGGCGCATGGCTGGCCGTGCCGTTGCTCTACCAACTGCTTGCCGTGGTGCTCTTTTTCGCCATTATTTTGACCGACCAGATGAGGCGGGCGCACCGCGGATCCACCTCGACCCGGTTGGCCGGGGAAGGCAGCTCATCCGTCCTCTATTCCCTGGCCGTGCTGCCCACTGAGTACGGGGTGCTGTGCCTGGCATTCTTCCTGTGGTCAATCCCGCCGGTTTTTTCAGTTGTCTATGCAGTCTTTTTCGGCATCAACGCTTGCTTTCTCCTGCTGGCGCTGCCGCGCTGGTACGGCGAAATGCGGAGTTATGGGTCAGCCGACAGGACCCAGGCGCCGGCCGCAGAGGCCTGAGGCTATTGCCGGACCGACTCCTGCATCCGGTACCACTCCACGGTTCCGCCGATTCCCTTCTCCAGGGGAATACGGTACCTCCAGCCGGAATCCGCCAGTTTTGAGACGTCGAGGAGCTTCTGCGGCGTCCCGTCGGGTTTGGTCGTATCCCAGACTGTCGTTCCCGTGAAGCCGACAGCATCCGCCACCATGGTGGCCAGTTCGGCAATGCTCACATCCGTCCCGGTGCCAACGTTGACCTGTGCCGGGCCGTCGTAGTGTTCCATCAGGTGCAGGCAAGCCTCCGCCATGTCATCGACGTGCAGGAACTCGCGGCGGGGTGAACCGGTGCCCCAGTTCGTCACCGACTCCGAGCCCGCGGCCACTGCCTCCGCATAACGTCGGATCAGAGCGGGCAGCACGTGCGAGCCCTGGGGTGAGAAGTTGTCGCCCGGGCCGTAGAGGTTTGTGGGCATGGCCGAGATCCAGGCTAACCCGTGCTGGCGCCGCACAGCTTGGACTTGGAGGATGCCGGCGATTTTCGCAATGGCATAGGCGTCATTGGTCGGCTCCAAATGACCGGTGAGGAGGTATTCCTCCTTGATGGGCTGGGGTGCCAGCTTGGGATAGATGCAGGACGAGCCGAGGAATAGAAGCCGCTCGACTCCTGCCTGCTGGGCCGCATCCAGCACGTTGACCTGAATCTGGAGGTTTTCGCTCAGAAAATCCGCGGGATAGGTGTTGTTGGCCATGATCCCGCCGACCTTGGCCGCCGCCAGGACCACGTACCTCGGCTTCGTTTCACGAAAGAAGGCGAACGTGGCGTTGCGGTCTTTCAGATCCAGCTCATGCGAGCTGCGGCCGATCAGGTTTGTGAACCCGGCCTTGTCCAGGGTGCGCCACAGCGCTGATCCGGCCAGACCGCGGTGACCAGCGACGTAGAATGGGGCCTCGCGCTCCAGCGGGCCGGGCGAGAAGCGTGCGGCCTCAGTCATCCCGGCTGCCCCAGCTGCCGAGGTCAACGGTATCGATCCATCCGCCGGGATGGTTCAAGACTTCCATGTCGGCCTCAACCATCAGACGGGCCAGTTCAGGGGTTTCGACTGTGGCTTTCCACCCGAGTTTTTCCCTTGCCTTGGACGCATCGCCCACGAGCGCGTCCACCTCGGTGGGACGAAGGTAACGCTCGTCGAACTCGACATGGTCTTCCCAGTTGAGCCCGGCGTGACTGAACGCAATTTCCAGGAAGTCACGGACCGTGTAGGCGGCCCCGGTAGCGAGCACAAAGTCATCGGGCTCATCGGCCTGCAGCATCCTCCACATGCCTTCGACGTACTCGGCGGCGTACCCCCAGTCACGGACCGCGTCGAGGTTGCCCATGTAGAGCGTGTCCTGAAGCCCGGCGCTGATGGCGGCCACGGCCCTAGTGATCTTGCGGGTGACAAAGGTTTCACCGCGCCGAGGGGATTCATGGTTGAACAGCACGCCGTTCACGGCGTACATTCCGTAGGCTTCGCGGTAGTTCTTCGTCACCCAGTAGCTGTAGACCTTTGCAGCCCCATAGGGAGAGCGTGGGTAGAACGGCGTTTCCTCGCTTTGCGGAGGCGGCGTAGCGCCGAACATCTCCGACGAGGATGCTTGGTAATACCGGGTTTCGATTCCCGCCAGCCGCACAGCTTCGAGCATGCGCACGGAGCCCACGCCCGTGGTGTCAGCCGTGTGCTCCGGTTCGTCAAAAGAGACCCGGACGTGCGACTGGGCCGCCAGGTTGTAGACCTCGTCGGGCTTAATCTTGGCGATCAGGGTGACAAGCCGGGCCCCGTCGCTCAGGTCCCCGTAGTGGAGGAAGAGCCTCGCATCCGGCTCATGCGGATCAACGTACAGGTGCTCTATCCGCACTGTGTTGAAGGTGGAAGCCCTGCGGATGAGGCCGTGGACCTCGTAGCCCTTCTTGAGGAGAAGTTCGGCCAGATATGAACCGTCCTGGCCCGTAATACCGGTAATAAGCGCGCGTTTAGTCACAAAGTCCCCCGAAGTCTCGAACGATGATGAACGGCAAATGTCCGGACCCCGGTCAAAGGGCTCCACACGATCTGTGCTGTCAGCATAGATGAGGCAGATCACACTTGCGAGCACTTTTCAGTATTCAAGGTGTGCAAATACGCAGATGCCCAAATGCCCAGGATTGAGGCAGCCCGACGCGGCGGGAGCGATCGTGCTCCCGCCGCATCGCCGTGCGGTAGCTAGGCGGCCGGGATCACCCGTCCGTTGCGCTCCTGGCCGGTGGCACGAAGCGACGCGAACGACATGTACGTCTTGTTCCACGAGAAGCGCTTGGCGTTCGTGGCGTCCATCCGGTACGTGTTGAAGTCGAAGCGGTTGTTCTTGGCGGTGTAGTACGTCGTCGGCGGAATGGGAGACAGAGTCCCCAACCCCTGTACGCCTTCGCCTGTCCGGGTTCCTGTGGCGAGCGTTACATCGTTGTTGTGGACGTAGAGGTTGTGCAAATCCCAGGCGCCGTGGGTACCGCTGCCCCGGCTACGCATCTGCGCGGTGATGCCGTTCTGGTTTTTCCCGATAACGTTCTGCCGGATCTCAACATCGGGTGAGGAATTGACGTTGATGGCGGCAACCGCGTACAGCGAGTAGTCGCTTCCCCTTCCGCCGCCGGTCGCCAGGCCAAAGCCGTTGCCGGCCAGCTTGTTGTCGCTGATAAGCGCCTTGTAGCTGATCTCGTAACGGATTCCATCGGCGTAATTATTGTTGATGGAATTTCCGACAATGCTGGAGTTGATGTTGTTGATATCAAACCAAACACCTGTGCCGCGGTTGTCGTGGACATTGTTGCCGCGGAATATCACGCCATTGGAATAAGTGCTCTTGAATCCTCCGGATTCCCAGTCGGCGCCCCAGTAACCGGCGGTATTGTTCCTCGCGATCTCATTGTTTTCCACAATTGTGTTGTTCGATGAGTAGTGGCCCATCCCGAGCTGGCCGTTTTCGATCATGGTGTTGTTCCGGACCCGAGCCCGGGCTGCATTGGCCAGGTGCAATCCAATGGCATGGTTCCTCGTAAAGACACAACCTTCAATAAGCCAGTCGGCGCCGCCAGCCGTCACGGCACCCTTTTGGGAGGGAGTGGCAAAGTTGGAAAACTTCAGGCCGCTCAACGTCACACCGTAGGCCGACGAATTGACGGCGTACGGTGTCCGGGCGATCTCCATCGTCGTATTGGCGGGATCACTCCCCAGCCAGGTGCGGTTGTTCTGGTAGTCCTGGAAGAACCCATTGGGGCGCAGGTCGGAGAGCTGCATGGCACGGTTTAGCGCGATGCCGTTCCGGTACACCTGCTCCCGCTTCTTACACGGATTGGCAGCCGCCCCGCTGTTCACCTCGCACTGGCCCGGATCTGAATAGGCGGCCGGCAGCAGGCCGTTCTTGTACCAGCGGGCGCTGGAACCATCTTTGACCCATCCGGTCACAACTTTCGAGCCCTTGATGACAACAGTCCCTGCGCCGCCCAGTGCGAGCAGTTTCTGGCCGCGCTTGGGGCTGAGGGCACTGTCGATGCGGTACGTACCGGCTGACACTCCGATGCGCGCGCCTTCGGGCGCAGCATTGATCGCCGCTTGAATGGATCCGCCGGCCGGAACGGTGGCATCCACCATGGGCGCCGCGGCAGTTGATGGGGCAACGAATCCCAGGGCGAAAACGGCCATGAGCGCCGCCACGGCGACGGCACGGTGGCCCCGTCCGGGCGGAATTGGCCTCGTAGCGGGCCTAGGTGTGAGTGTGGGGAACATCATGAAATTACTTCCTGTTGGCGAGCCCCTCCATGCGCCTTTGGCCGCGACTCCCCCAGCGAAAATCGCGTCCCGGGCATGCAAAGGGCATTACGGGTGGACACTCTAGCAAGAAATCGTTGCACAACAGTCTCCAAGTGGTCCTTGACAAGCGCCTAAGGCAAATGTAGGAGTGCGTTGAGCGCCAAGGACAGGGACTTTAGCCCGGGATGGCGGTTCCTGCAGTGTCGTTTCCCGCGCCCTGCCACTCCTTGAAATCCAAGGTCCCGCCATTGAACGTGAACTTGCGCGCGCTGGCGTCTGCGAGGATGTACCGATTGCTTTGAAATCTGATGGCACGCGGGTCTGGCGAACGAGTCAGGGAACCGGACTCGACGTAGCCCGTGGTCGCAGTGGGCGGAGCGCCGAGGTCGATGAGGTTGTCCTCCACGACCACCTTTTCGAGGACGTATTCGCCCCATGGCCCGCTGCCCCTCGGCCGGGCCTGAACTCCGATCCCGTTCAGATTCCCGGTGACGGCATTCTTCTCAATCGTGACTTCGCTGCTGGTGTTCACGGTGATGCCCGCCCCCGTCAGCAGTCCAGTTCCCGCACCCCGCTTCAGGGCAAGTCCGTTGCGGGTGACGGTGTTGCCGGCGATGCGCCCATTGCGGCTGATCTCGTACCGGATGCCACAAGCCGCATTTCCCCCGATGGTGTTGCCCGTGATGGCCACGCCATCTCCGGCCAGATCTATCCAGACACCGATGCCCAAGTTATTCGATACATCGTTGTTGCTGATGGTTGAGGACGATCTTGTGACCTTAATACCGCCCGCTTCCCAGTCGGCACGCCAAAAGCCTGCAGTGTTGTTATGGAGAATTCTATTGTTGTCGATGCGGCCACCCTGCGAGCGGTACTGACCTAAGCCCAGCTGTCCGTTTTCCGTTATGGTGTTCCCCGTGACGTGCGCATTATCGGCATGCGCGATCATGACTCCAACTCCGTGATTGGCGGTGATGACGGAATCCCGAACAATCCAATCCCTGCCCTCGACGACAATGGCGCCCTGCTGGGCCAAATTGGCGAATCCGCGAATGGTCAGGTGCTCGATGACAACGCCCGGCGCGTCGGAGGTGATTGCCGTTCTGGTGCGGGCCAGCGTCGCGGCACGGCCCGCCGGATCCTGCCCGAGATAGATAACATTGGCAGCATAATCGGCATAAAACGTCGTTGCGTCGACGGCGTCTTTCTTCATGACGCGCCGCACCGGCTTTCCGTCCAAAAAGAGGTCTTCGGCGACCTGGCACGGATTGGAATCGGTGTCTTCACACTGTCCGGACTTTTCATAATCAGCCGGTAGGTAGCCCTGGGCAGCCCAGACGGCCCCCTCCCGTTTCCAGCGCTCCAGCGGTACGTCGCCGGTCAGCACCGTACTCGCACTGCCCCGGAGGGTTTGCGACGCCTTGGGCCGTACCGCCCGGGCCATACTAAACGTCCCGGAGGCCAGACATATGACGGCACCTTCGGGCTGATCATTCGCCACGGCGGCTAGATCTGCTCCAGGTGCCACTGAAATGGTGCAGGGTGTCGACGGGGTACTGCTGCCCTTTTTGGGCCCCGCGTCGCCGCCGGGCACCACCGATGTCGTCGTTGGCAGTGCCGTTGGCGGACTCGTCGAATCGCCCCCGGTGCAGCCGCTCAGCGCCAGTGCTACGGCCAGCAACAATGCCCCTGGATACCGCCATCCGGCACGGACCATGTCGCCATCCTTCTCTAGCAAGAACCGATCGGATCCGGTAGCATGCGAGCTTATTCAGCCCGCCGAGCGAACGGAACCATTTGCGCGTCTTATTGGTCCACAACCGCTACCGTTCGGATCATCCTAGCGGAGAGGACATGGTAGTAGATCAGGAGCGAAAACTCCTTGAGGATGCCGGCCATGAGGTGGGCGAATACATCCGCCGCAGCGACGACATTTCAGGCATGTCGGCCGCCCGGAAAGCAGAGTTGCCACTGCGGGTCACCTGGTCCCTGCAGGACCAGACGGCGATGAAGATTGAATTGAGGCGACGGCAATTCGATGTTATTCATTTGCACAATTCGTTTCCGCTGATCAGTCCATCCATTTTGGCCGCTGCCCGCCAACGCCATGTTCCAGTCGTCGCGACCCTCCACAACTACCGCCTCGTGTGCGCCGCCGGCACGCTGTTGCGGGACGGCCACCCCTGCTTCGAATGCCTCCACGGGTCTCCGATGCCTGCGCTCACCCACTCGTGTTACCGCGACAGCCGTCTCGCCACCGCTCCACTGGCCTTCTCGATTGGGACGCACCGCGCGCTGGGGACCTGGCAGCGGGGTGTCGACCGCTTCATCGTGATGAGCAAATTTGCCCACGGGATAATGACCGAGGCTGGTTTGCCGGCCGAGCAAATCACCATCAAGCCCCATTTCATTCCCTCTCCTGCCCGGGTGCGGGAGGGCCCAGGATCATATGGGCTTTACCTCGGACGGCTCTCTGTGGAGAAGGGCGTTTCGACTCTCATCGAGGCATGGGACCCCTCCCTCGGAACCCTGATGATTGCGGGTGACGGCCCACTGCGCCGGGAACTGGAAGAGCAGGCAGCCGGGCACGGTGACTCCGTCCGCTTTCTCGGTGCGCTTGACCGCTCAGTGGCCTTGGAACTGCTGCTGAACGCCCGCTACCTGGTCAACTCGTCGAGGGCATTTGAAACCTTCGGATTGAGCGTGGTGGAAGCGTTCGCCCATGGCGTTCCCGCGGTGGTGCCCAATCAAGGGGTGTTTCCGGAACTAGTTCGCGAGGGAGAGAACGGCTTCACGTTCCAACCCGGGGAGCCGTTGTCCCTGCGCAGGGCGCTGCAGGAAATTAATGATCCTGCAGTCTCTGTACACGCTGGTTCGGTGGCCCGACAGGACTATCTCGCCCATTTCACTCCGGCGAACAACTTGAGCGCGCTGGAGAGGATCTACTCCGAGGCCATGGCTCACAGGCGGACATCCCAGCCCTAATCTGCCGGTTTCCTGTGGCCCGGTTCAGCCAACCTCGACCTGCCGGAACTCCACCGGCTGTTTTCCTTGATAGTTCTTGGTGAGGCCGAAGTAACCACCGCGGTGGGACGAAGTGCGCGCGAGCGCGCTGGTCACGGTCCCATCAAGCCGAGTAAAAGTGATCTCCCGCGGGCTGACATCCACCCGGAAGCGCATCCACGCACCTGCCCTAGGCGTGTCCGACCGCGCTTCGCCCAGCAGCTCCCCGTCCAGCGTTCCAGCCTCCCGCGCGAAGAGCCGCATGGTGCCCACGCGGTCCACTGTCAGATGATAGCCCGCCACCGTGGCTGGCACAGTGGGGCGGTACGGCTGATCATCGGCCTGGCCGAACGCGATTCCAGCGCTTCCGCTCTTGTCCGGGACGGCCATCGGCCACCTCATATCGAAGGACAGCGAGTAGGTGTCTTTCATGACGGGGCACATGGATCCAAGCGCGTAGCTGGAGCTGGCCTCATTGTTCAGGCTGACGGAGGAAAACTCGGGCTGCAGCGTGGGCTGGTAGGTCTGCGCCAGTATCCATGGCAAATCCCCTGCGGCCCGCACACCGGATGCGAAATCGTCCCGGTTGCTGATGGGGGTGTTGCCCGAGACATAGGGGTAGTTCGAACACATTAGCCCGGTCACACCCAACGCCCGCACCCGTTCGCGCATCCACCTGGTGTGGATCTCCCAGCAGATTACGGGCTTGCCGTAGCCAACGAGGGCCTTGATCTCGTCGTCCGAGGCGCCGTGATAAATGCCCAGATAATCAAAGCGCTCCGCGAAGTCCGCAAACCGGATCCGAACGTTGTCAACAAAGTAGCCCCAGGTCTTGTATCCCCTCTCTTTTGCCTCGGCAAAGTGTTTGCCGGCCGCAGTCTGCTTCCACACAAAGTGCTCTTTGGAGTTGGGGTAACTGTCCATAAGGTCAAGCAGGGCGGTCGTATTCGTGCCTTGTTTGTCCTCGAGGAAGATGACGCTCGTGGCCGCGTGCGCATCCAGCACGTCCTTGACTTTGGGGATGGGCGCAAGCGGTGCGTGCGGCCCGATCCAGGATCGCGAGTCATTGCGTACGGCGTCCAGTTCTTCAAAGGTCACTTCGCTGATCTGCAGGTTCCGGCCCGTCATCCGCTCGGTACTGAGGTCGTGATGGCAGACGAGGACTCCGTCACTGGTGGCGGAGACGGAGACCTCGATTGCCTTAGCACCGTTTTGAATTGCCTGTGAGTAGGCCTCGGCTGTGTGTTCGGTCCAGTTGTCCCCCGAGCCCCGATGGGCGATGTAAAACGGTGTGGTGGACATCAGGTCCGTCAGCGTGTGCACCTCCGCTGGCTGTGACAGGCCGGTCCGAACGCCTCCGCGGTTGGGGTTTTCACCTCCGCTACAGGCAGTGAGCAGCGCCCCAGTTCCCAGGGCCGTCAACAGCTGACGTCGGGAGAAGGCTCGGGTCGCGGCAACGTTCTCAGGAAGATTGCTACGGAACAAGGCGTCCCACCCCCTGGTACTGCGCGTTTTCAAGAGTATCGCCGGGCTCGGCGGTCGGCCGGGATAATTCCCGCCCGACGCCGAACTCCGCGCCCATCACCGGACCGTGCGCGTACACGCTAATGAGCACGTGGCGCCAGCCGGGGACACCTGTTCCGCGTGCCTCGTTGGCAGTTTGCACGGTCCGGTCCTTTCTCAACGGGGAGTGGTGAGAGACAAGCTCGACACCCGGGCCGTGACAGGAGCATTGGTCGCCGAGCCCGAAAGCAGCGATACGACTCCGGTGTAGCCCGGCACCTGAAGCGCAGCCGTGTTGTCGGTTACTTCAAGCTGCCACGCGGCCGGTTCAGCCCCGCTGGCGTCCCACAGCTTAGTTTTGACTGCCGTGGTCCCCTGGCCCGTTACTTGAACGCGCACTCCGAGTCGCTGGTTGTTCGTTCCCGTCAGCCCAGCTATCAGCGTCTCAGAGGTGAGATAGGTCTCGGCGCCGGCGGCATTCGTCCGTACGATGGCGAGGTACATCCTGCCGGCTGAGGTGAAGCGGACCTTGGCCCGGTACTCGCCCTGGTTGGCAACTGAACGCCCGACAGCGGCGAGGTAAACACCCCCGCCGGTGGCCGGCTTGTCGATCGAGACCTGAAATGAAAGGTCAGTGTCGGCAGCCTGGACATCCTTCAGATACGCGGCCGGCGCATTCCCCGGGGCCTGCATGATCCAATTGCCTGCTCCGCCGGAGACGGAATACCGGCTTGCGGAGCCAGTGACAGTCCATGTCCCGCCCACATCTGCGGTTCCCAGGCCCTGAGCAATAACCCTGGCGAAGGTGTCTTTTCCTAGCACCGATCCGGCTGGGATCGGCGCGGCGGCAAGGTCCTTGCTGGCCTGATTCGAAACACCCTTATCGTCCGTGACGGTGAGTTTGACAGTGTAGCTTCCTGCCGAGGCGTAGGTGTGGGTGGTGGTCTTGCCGGTGCCGGTCTGGCCGTCACCAAAATCCCATACCCAAGAACTCACGCTGCCGTCCGGGTCCGAAGACGTGGAACCGTCGAAGGAACAGTTGAACCCGGTGCACGTCGACGTCAGCGCGGCAACCGGCGCCTGGTTGGGTGCAGAGGCCGGCACTGCGTTCGTCACCACACTGCTCGCCCCCAGGTTATCCGTCACATTAAGACGGACCTGGTATGTTCCCGGCGTGGCATAGGCGTGGGTCGGGTTTGCTCCCGTGGCGGTTTGTCCGTCCCCGAAATCCCACGTGAAGTCCGCGATCGTTCCGTCGGAATCGGACGAAGCCGAGGCGTCGAATCCGCAGCTCAAGTCCGTGCACGCCGTGCTGAAGGAAGCCACGGGTGCCTTGTTGCCGCTGCCGAGGTTGTAGTGCCACTGGACGTCCGATGAGGTCAGCTGGATCGGGTAGATGGCCACCTCGTCGATGCTGCCAACCATGGCACGCGATGATGGCTGATTCGGCCAGCCGTTGAGGTTATCCGCTCCTACCCTCCAGTAACCGTCGTATCCTTGCGCAACCGATGGAGTGTTGGTGCCTTGGCTGACGCCGTCCACGAACAGTTCGGAGCGCCCGGGCACCATGGTGGCGACCAGGTGATGCCACTTCCCGTCATTGAGTGCGGCGCCGCTGGTGACCGTGGTAGCTGATCCGGTCCACACACCGAAGACCACCTTGCCGTCGTTCTGCATGAAGATGTGGCGGTCGTAATTGCCGCTCTGGTCCGCCTGGCTGTTACCGAAGCCGACAATCCGGCCGCCGGAAGTTGTGGTCGTCCTGATCCAGGATTCCACGGAAAAGGTCTGCGGACCGGCCTGGGACAGGCTGCTGGCCATGCTGCTGTTGCTGTCCGTCAGATCAGCGGAAGCGGTGCCAGCCAGGATCCCGGCCCCGCCCAGGGTCATGCCCTGGTAGGTGCCGGCGTTGCTGCCGCCGAAGTCCGCCGCCGCCAGACCACTGGCCTCCTCAAAGCGCCAGAAGCTGCCGGCGCCGTCGCCCTTCACGGTGTCCTGATAGTTCGCGGACTGTGAAGCAACAGTGACATACGGGGTCCAGTAGGACTGGACCGCAACGGTACCGTCGGATGCTTCAACCCGGTAGGCCGCCTGCATTCCCGGAGCCAGATTCTTGTCAACAAACGTCAGCGTCGGCATGTCCCAGAACCGGGACCGGACCACCTGAGTGAGGACCGGCTGGGTGCTCCCTGCCCGGTACAGCTTGTACGTCAGGTTTTCGTCGTCCTTGTCGGTCGTGGCCTTGAACGTCACTTTGACTTGGCCAGGGCGGGTGCTCGACGCAGAAGGAGTCAACGGCCGGGCCGGGGCTGTTTCCGGATCTGCCTGGAACCTTGTCACACCCTGCTGGACGGCCCCGTTGACCGTGGTGAAGTCTCCGCCTACCCACAGCTGTCGGCCATCTGTGGCCATCGCCAAAGGACCAACCTTGGTCACCCCTGCGGCGTTTGTCTGGGGGTACCAGCCCGCCAGCTTTCCGTCGTCGGGGCGCTGTACCAACAGGTAGCGGTTGGCTACCTGGGGGAAGTCTCCCTCGCTGCTGCAGTCGTGGGCGTGCGAGCCCTTGTAAAGCCAGCCTCCAACGAGGGCGATTGCTTCCGTGGCGCCGAGGCAGTTGTTCTTCCACTTCAGCTCGCCGCTGGTGAGATCCGCGGCGAAGGTGCCGTCAAAGCAGCCTCCGCCGTCGCCGGAGTTGGCGAAGTAGACGGTGTTCTGATCGGTGATGATGTCACGCACGATCGATGTACACCAGCCGCTCTTGGGCGGAATCGCCGTCGCGGCGGGGAAGGGCAGCAGTGCGCCCTGCGCGCTGTCTACGAGGCCGACGGCCCAGGAGTTGACACCGCCGAGAGTGTCAAACGCGCCGCCGATGTAGACCTTGCTTCCGTCGGGCGCGGGACGCACCACCTTCACGTCGGCGTTGGCGTCCGGGTTCCAGGGCAGGAGCGCTCCGTCGCTGGCCTGCACAGCAGCCAGCCTGTTCCGGGCGGCGCCGGACACGACTCCGAAGGATCCGCCGAAGTAGACGTTGTTTGCCTGGGCAGCGATGGTGGCCACCCGGTAGCTCACGTTGGGCCTGAAATTGGAGACCAGGGCCAGGCTGGTGGTGTCAAAAGCCGCCAGTCGTTGGCGGGACTGCCCCGCGATTTGGGTGAAGTCGCCGCCGACGTAAACCCTGCTTTGGTCCTCCGACGCTGCAAGAGACCAGACCCGGCCGTTGGGCTGGGGAGCGAAGGAAAGCAGGTTCCCGCTTGCGGCATCCACCACGGCGAGGTAGGTCCGGGAGGTCTCTTGGGTTCCCGCCGCCGCCCCTGGCGGCCGCACCGAAGTGAACTCGCCGCCGATAAAGACTTTGCCCTTGGCGTAGGCCAGGGCCCGGACCGTGTTGTTAGTCTGCCACATGGATGAGCTAGTGGCTGACAGCGTCGTCTCCCGAGCGAAGGCCGGCGAAACAAGTCCTCCCAGCAGCAGCAGGAGAGCCGCCACCACTCCGGCAGGGCGCAATACGTATCTCGTGTACATCTCGTACCTCTCTTAGATTGTCCCTGGCTGCGTGGAAGACCGGCGCAACCGATGGCGGGTGTGACCATGCCGGACCGGATTTTCGGCGGCACGATCCCGTTTGTCAGCCCTGTCCACTGCACTTATCAGGACTGAAACGAGAACCAGGAGCGTCATCGAAGAGAAGTCACAAAGACCGCTCTCGTTGACAGATGCGACCAGGACGTAGGTCATAAGGAATCCGGCGAACGTCCTGGCGGCGTATCCGGGTGTTTTGAGGGCGTAGACCAACGCGGCCAGAACGGCCAGTGCCACGAGGGTCGCCCCCACAGCCCCGGTCTCCCAGAGACTGTCAAGCCAGCTGTTGTCGATCGGCACCACGTTGATGTCGCCCTGCCCCCGACGAAGTAGAAGCCGCTTGTCGCCGAGGCCGTGACCAAGCCAGAACAGGTGCGGATCGTAGGGCCGGCTGAGGATGAAGTCCCACGCTGCTGTGCGGCCGCTGAGCTTCTGAAGCTGCTCAGTGTCCTGGCCCCGGGCCGCCCAGTCGATGATGCCAGGAAGGAATGGCAGGGCCAGGGCGAGGGCTCCTGCCACCAGGCCCAGGCCACGGCGGCCGGCCGGTGACCTCGCTGCCGTTCCGAAGGCGACGAGGAGACCCAGCACCAGGGCCAACGCCGCCGTGCGCGTATGGCTGAAAACGACGAGGGCGGCTCCTGCCATGACTGCGGGGGCCAGCACCAGGAGGCCGATTTTCCGCTGGGCCCACAAAAGGACTGTCAAGCCCACCAGCACGGCGCCTATTTCCCCGACCCGGGGAGCCATCATTGGCAGAAAAGCACCAACCAGACGTGCCGACTGGAAGGGCTTCCCCTCCTGCCAGGCCAATTGCGGCGACAGGACCGCTCCGGCGACCACGGTCAGGGCCAGACCCGCATAGGCTGCCGCGCTGGCGTACACAACGAGCAGGAACCGCCCGCGCACGACGGACCAGAGCAACACGGGCACCCCGAGGGCCAGAACGAGCCGCGTGCCGCGGAACATGGCCTGCAAGGCGTCGGGCTGGAAGGCGGAAGAAATCACCACGTATGTGCCGTAGAGCAGGAACAGTGCCAGGGGTGTCGGGATCCGTAGTGCTGCCCGCGGCGGCAGCACCATCAGAAGTGCAACGATACAAAGCATAAGTACGGCGCCTTTGAGGACGCTGCTGCCGCCGCTGTCTGTCCCGGCGCCAGGGTCCGTCCGCGACCACGGCTGCACTGTCAGCATCAGGAGGCCCAGGACGACGAAGAGCACCACAAGGGCTGTTCCGTCAGTGAGCCGGCCCGCCCGGGCCCATCCTTCAGGTACCGGAGCATCCAGTGGACTTTCCGGAGGGATTCGGCCGGGACCACGTGCGGCCACGAGGACGTTCATGACTTTGTACCCGCCGTCGTGCGCAACTTAGGGTCCGCCTCGGCGTCCTGCATTTCGGAGCGCTGGACTCGGGCGGCGCCGGTCCGCTCGGAGCTGGCCTTCCGCGCATGCGAGCCCTCCGAGCGGCCAAAACGGACCTTCCCCCTGGCCCGCTCGGCAATAAGGATTGCGACGACTGGCAAATTGGCCGCATTCAGCTCATGCACGGCCTGTTCCAAGTTCTGGACCCGGTCCTTCCGCGGTTGCACAACCAGTACGGTGGGACCGGCGAATCCTGCCGGCAGGCTGTTGTGGATACCGCCGACCTCGAAATGCGGCCCAGTGGCCAGCAGTAGCAGATCGTAGGTTCCGGTCGGCGTCGGGGTGGTGCCGAAAACCGCTGACGCCTCACAGCCGATCTCACTGTTGACACTTGCGAGCTCGTGACCGGACAGGGCACTGAGAGGTGTGAGACTGTGGCTCATGCCAAGTTGGTGGGCGATGTCGGCCCCAGTCTCCTTACGAAGGGCGACGACAGCTACGGATCCCAGGCTGTTATGCCCACCGGCAGCCAATCCCAGCAGCCCGGCGGCGCCCAGACTGGTGGGCGTGAGCGGCCTGACAGCCACCTGCTCGGAGGAAATTCCGAGCTCCGTGCTCGACTTCTGCACGGAACGAAGAATCAAATTACCGGCGCCGCTGCCCCCTTGGCCGCCCAGTTCGAAGATTTCAGTGAGGCCGGTGGCTCGCATGATGTCCCGCCGGTCCATGATTCGATCGCTGACTTGCCGACGAATGACAGCAAAGGCCACGCCGCCCAACAGGCCTACAGCGAGTCCCAAGGCTATGAACATCAGCATCGAGGGTGACCCATCTACGTCCGTGGAAGTGCCCGGCCGAACGACGGAGCCGCCGCCGTTGAAGTTCTTGACGGCGTCATCGAGCGCCGCTGCGATGGATTGCGCAGTACTCGCCGCGTGCTCGAATTCTTCCCGCTTGGCCAGAATGCTGGCCGCGTAGCCCGCACTGTTGCCCTGCGCCTTAGCCAGCGGACCTTCAAGCGCTGCCGCCGAGGCCAGGCTGTCCTTCGCGGCCGCATGTGCCCGCTCCGCGAGCAGGTTCATGTCCGCCCGGCCGATGTCGGCGCGGTACTGCAGGAAAGCTGCGGCCACTGCATTGACGTTCTCGGCCGCCTCCTCTGGAGTTGACCCGTCCGCGAAGACGGCCAAGGAATTGTCGGTCGTCGCACTTGCCTTCACGCTGGACCGAAGAGCCGCCGACCCACGGTCGTCGAGGCGCAGCGCCTGGGCGGCCACATCCACGACGACGGGGCTGGCCAGGATGCGGGCTTGGGTCTCGGCGGGAAGCTCGAGGCCAAGGGCACCCGACTTGGCAATTGCTGGCTGGGAAGCCATTTCAGCCGGCAGCGAGTAATTGCCGGTGATCAGTTCTGCCCGCGCCGTGTACGTGGTGGGGTTCCGCAACGCCAATCCGACGCCGACAAGACCCCCGACCAGCATGAGTGAAATGATCACAGGCCAATACACTGTGACTACCTGCTTAGCTCCGTGCCAAACAGACCACGATTCATTCATCGGGGACCGCCACCTCTCCGGGTTGAGACCGTTCCGCCAGACGGCGGGAGAATTCGGACTTGCCAGTCCATGGATATTGCAAATAAACGTGCCTGAACTGCAGATACCAGAGAACTGCGCTGAGCGCGGCAGCCAGGACAAGCCCCCATGCCGCTCCCGGCAGCCCCGCGACGGCGGCCCCCGCGACCGAGAAAACGACGACCAGGGACGAGGTCGAGATCCGTGTCCACATGCTTCTCTTGGCGGCCCCCATGCCGCGCAAGCCAACTGCCGCGCCTGTCTTTGCTCCGTTGAAAACCTGAACGAGGAACATAGGAAGTACCAGCGCTGACGCCGTCCACCAGCCCCGTCCCACCAGCGCGGCACCCCAGGATCCCGGAAGGAGCGTGACGGTGAGCCCCCAGAGGAGAGCTCCGAACGCAACGGCCAAGGAAAACACTGAGGTGACTCGCAGGAACCGCGAGCGTCCGGTGGCGATGGCCCTGGCTGCCTCCGGCACTGCGACGACACCGAGTCCCTGGACCAACACATTGACCGGTCCGAGCAGAACAAGGACCAGTTTCATCTCACCCACTCCTGTGAGCCCGACGAAGGCCCCAATCGCGAAGAACACGATCTGTTGGGCGCCGTTGACGGCGGCGCCTTCGACGAGGAAGGGGGCCCAAAGCCCGCGCTGGGACTTGAGCCAAGACTTGATCAGGCCTATACCCGGCACCACCCGACACTGGAAACATCCGACTACCGCAGCGAGGGTTGCCGCGGCGCCCCAGGCGAGTATCAACGTGGCTGAGCTGGCACTTCCGGAGAGGAAGACGGCAGCGAAGGCCGGCACCATCAGCACCGCCCACAGCAGATCATTATTGAAGGCAGACCGCCCCCGTCCCGCCCCGAAGAGGATCTGGCGGACGCTGTCCTGGACCAGCAGTCCAGGGAGGACGGCACCCAAGCAGACGGCCAGTGACCGGTATTCCTGCGGCAACATCTGGCTGAGCACCAGTGCCATAGCCAGGAAGGCCACGCCGGTCAGGAGTGCCACACCGGCAACGGCGGCCCGGGCCCGGTGAAGTTGCTCCGGCTCGGCAATGATGAACCTGACGGCAAAGGGTTCCGTTGCGAGGGCCCGGGAGATCCCCAGGATGAAGCAGTATGCCGAGAAGGCCAGTGCATAGGCGCCGAAATCCGAAACGCTGACGGATCGGGCCACGAGGATTCCAACCGCGAAGTTGGTCAGGCTGCTGAGCGCCTGGTCTCCAAGCCCCCAGCTAACCCGTTGCACTGCTCCGGCGTGCCACGACCGGGCGCGACGCCCACTTACGGCGCCGGCTGCTGCGCGGGCTCCGGTCATGACTTTCACGCAGATTCCACGAGCTTGGGAGCGCGGCGGCACAGCGCCAGCGCGAAGACGGGGACATTGCGGGTGTAGCGCTTCCATAGCCGGCGGGGTTCCTGGGAGAGCCGGTAAGCCCATTCGAGGCCGTTCCGCTGCATCCAGCGGGGAGCCCGGCTGACCCGCCCGGCGTGCATGTCGAAGGCTCCGCCGACGCCGACCAGCAGCGACGCGGTGAGGCGGCCGCGGTAGCAGTCCATCCAGGTTTCCTGTTTGGGTGCACCCAGACCCACCCAGACGATCTGGGCGCCCGAGGCGTTTATCTCCTGGACCAGAGCCGTTTCTTCCTCCGGCGTAAGGTCGCGGAAAGGTGGTGATTGGCATCCGGCAACCTCGAGGCCGGGGATGGTCCGACGGAAGTTCTCGATCATATCTTCGGCCACCTGCGGTGCGCCCCCCAGGAAGTACGATGACCATCCGTGCGCGGCCGCGGCGTTCAGGAGCGCCGGCATCAGGTCGGGCCCGCACACCCGCCCCATCCAGTCAGCACCCGCACTCTTGCCGGCCCACACCAGGGGCACACCGTCCGGAACGGTCATGGTCGACGTGTTGAAGATCCGGCGGAGTTCCGGGTCGCGGCGGGCATGGAGCAATGCATTGACGTCCGTGACGCAGACGTAGCCCCGGTGACCGCCGCTGATGTGGCGGACCAGGCGGTCAAGGGCCTGCGACATATTGACCGCGCTGACCCGGATGCCCAGAATGTCCACCCGCGGGTCTGATGATGGGAGACCGGAGCCGCCACCAAGCCCCGGATGTGCAGTTGAGACCATGTAAATTTTCCCCCTCGGAAAATGTGTTGAGCAGCTAGGCGAAGTTCGCCGCCGTGCTGCTTTGTTCAGACTCCAGAATCTGCCCCAGCGCGCGGCGCAAAACCGTGCTGGAGGTATGCATCGTGTACGGGAAGTAGACGACTTCCACGCCCACGCCCGCCAGCTGCTGTTCCAGCGAGGCCCCCTTCTCCGTACCTCGCCAGTCGTCGCCCTTGAAGAAGACGTCGAAGTGGTTGTCCCGCCAGGTGTCGAGGCGGCTCGGATGAACCTCGGCCACCGCTTCGTCCACATACCGGATGTTCCTGACAATTTCGAGCCGTTCGGCCAGCGGAACAACGGGCGCCCGGCCTTTGGTTGCCCGCACCAGCTCATCGGAAACCACTCCGGCGATGAGGTAGTCACAGCGTTGACGGGCCTGGGCCAGAAGGTTGAGATGTCCGACGTGGAACAGGTCGAAAGCTCCGGCTGCGTAGCCAATGCGAGTGTTCATTGGATGTCCTTTACTTCCAGGGGCTGTCTAAGGGGGTCTCTGCCTGTGCTGGCTTCAATAGGCGCCGACGGGTTTGATCATCTGCATTGCGGTGCGCCAGATGATGATCAGGTCGCCGGCCAGTGACCAGTTCTCCACGTAGTACAGGTCCAGGCGTACGCTGTCCCGCCAGTTCAATTCCGACCGACCGTTTGTCTGCCACATGCCCGTGAGTCCCGGCTTGATGTAGAGCCGGCGATGCACCCGGTTCTTATAACCGTCCACCTCGCGCTGAAGCGGTGGTCGGGGGCCGACCAGGCTCATATCCCCCTTGAGGATGTTCCAAAATTGCGGGAGCTCGTCCAGGGAGTACTTGCGCATCCAGCGGCCAACCTCAGTCACCCGGGGATCGTGCTGCATCTTGAAGAGCATTCCGGCTCCTTCGTTCTGATCCAACAGCCCTGACAGGTCGTCCTCGGCGGATTCCACCATGGAGCGGAACTTGACCATGAGGAACTTCTTGCCGCCCTTGCCGACCCGTTCCTGGCGGAACAATGCCTTGCCGGGGCTGTCGCGCTTGATCAGGATGGCGAGCAGAAGGAAGACCGGAAGCAGGAAAAGCAGAGCCGAGGCAGAAGCAACGATGTCGAAGAGGCGTTTCAGGGTGTGCCGTGCTCCCGTGTACTGCGGGAGTTCGACGTGCATGAGCGGCAAGCCCTCGACCGGGCGGGCATGGATCCGCGGGCCCGCCACGTTGGTCAGTCCGGTGGTGAGGATCAATTCGGTGGCCGATTCCTCCAGCTGCCAGCCAAGTTCCTGGATGTACTTACCGCCGCCTTTGCCGGGGCCGGCCACGATCACTGCATCGGCTCCGAACTCACGGACGGCCTGGACTATGGAGCTGGCTTCCGGCACGACTGGAACGGCCCTCCGGCCCAGATTCAGCCATTTCATTCCCGGGGTTCCTGTCAGGCACACTCCGACAACGTGATAGGCGGCTCCGGATTTCTTTTCAATCTGGTTGACGACATAGCTCACGTCTTTGGGCTTCCCTAGCACCAAGACCTGTGAAAGGTAATGCCCCTTGGTGCGTTGCCGGGTAAGCCAGCGGCGGAGCAGCCACCGGGAGGCGATGAGGCCAGCCACGCCCAGGGGGAAGGCCATGGCAAAGTAGCTACGCGCGATGTGGATCTGGAACAGGAGGCAAAGAATAGCGAGGACGCCCAGAAGGGCCACCGTAGCGCTGACCACGCGCTTGTACTCGTCAACACCGATCCCCACGATTCGGGGGTCGCGGGTATGGTAGGCGCCCAGGGCAAACAACCACGCTGCCGAAATAAGAACCGAAATTTGGAGATAGCCGACGTCGAACCATCCGACCGCGACCTGAGCCTCATCGAGCCCGAACCGGGCCATCTGGGCGATTGAGGCGACGGAGAAGATGACGCAGACATCGCTAGTGACGAGCAGCCGGCGGTACTTGTTGCTCCAGCGTGTGCCTTCCCCCATGACGCGGGCCCGGTGCAGCAGCCGCTGAGGGGCGGCAACAACCCCGGGGAAATCAAGACTGGGCCTGGCCAGGGTCGGGGCGGCATCCGTGTCGCGGAGGGTAGTCACGGCCGGACTCCGGCACGGGATGCAGCGCCCTGACGGGCGGCAGGCAAAGAAGAGTACATTGTGAGACCCAATTCGTAGCCGTAGCGGTTACTGACTGATTGCTATCGCAAACCTATGAGCCGGACGCGGGGGGCACACGAGTACGTTCCACCTAAATTCCCGGCCTCTTTCTTGCGGCTGGCACGGCGCACTACCCGCTGGAGTTGCAGCCTCCGAGTAGTCGCTACGTGCCGCATCCGGCGGAGTACCCGGAGAATGGCTTTCCCGTGAGCCCCTCCTGTGAGCAGCCGGCGGGATTTTAGGGCGACCCTGAAACCCGTCCTACACCGGGACTTTCGCGAGGGAGGCCCCGGTGTCCTCTGGAAATTGAGGCGGCGCTGGCCACCGCGGGGCACAGGCAGTTCAACATGGACACAGCGGAGGGCGTCGTCGCGGACGGTTGGGGATTCCGGGGTGAGATGTCCATAAGGCTGGGGTCGAACACCAGCTGCTTGATCCCAGCAAGTCCGGATAAAGAAGGTTGTCCTCCGAACCCGGAAGCGAAGGGGGCAGTCGATTCATGCCCTGGGCGATCGCCTGTACGGCTCCTCGACGGCGCTCACCCCGGGTCCGCGTCCCAGAGGGGCGCGGACCCGGGGCTTACCCGTTAAGGGAGCCGGCGGCGGCTGGGGGGAGAGCCTCGGTCTCAGAAGGCTCTGACGCCGCCGGCTCCGACCTTGGCGCACGGCTGCCGGCTAGGACACCGTACGATTCCAATGAAGGAGTTGGGGGTAGGGAGGTTACGGCCCGACCACATCTAATGGTGGCAGTGGCTGCTTCAGCAGGCAAGAGGGTCTTTGTGCCCAAACTTTCCTGCCGATCAGGCCAGCTGTCGTTTGCCTCACTGAATTTTCCTCACTCGAGACAGTTTCCTCGTTGAGACCTTTGGGGTTGTTCTGTGGGTTGTTCGTGGGACTGGCTTAAGTCAATCGCCCGGAGGGAGTCTGCACACGAGTAGCGTTTACCCGATTTCTGTCGGCCCATGAGCCATGGCACTACTTAGGGTTACTCCCGCCGGTCCCCCGGGCCACTCGGCCTGTACGCACCCGCCGGTGCTGCCGCTGGCTAGGGGTCAGGATTCAGGACTCATGGTTTATGCCTCATCGTTCAGGGAGCCGTGGCCCAACAGGTCCGCGCGCCGCCCGACACCGAGTTTGGCGAATATCCGGGACAGATGTCCCTCCACGGTTCGTTGCGACACGCATAGCGCCGAGGCGATCTCGGCGTTCGTGGCCCCGTGGGAGACAAGTTCCAAGACCTCGGCTTCGCGTCCGGTCAGCGGGACGCCGTGATCGCTGTGAACGACCTCCAACTGCGCTGACATGCCGGCTTCCACGAGCCGGTGGTGGACCCGGCGTTGGACCGCGGTGAGCCTCCATCGGTCCGGGTCATCGGCCAGGATCCGCTCGGCCTGCTGCGCGGCTTCAAGGGCCAAGAGCCCGTGCCCGCCGACGAGCGCGTCGTCGCTGATGCCAATGAGGTCGGCAGCGTCGGACGCCGATACCGCCAGCGCGTAGGATTCCAGCAGGCGCGCCTCTGGCCCGTCCACGGCCCTGCTGCTCAGGGCCAGGGCCTCGGCCTCGGCCTCGGAGACGCTGCCGCTGCGGAACGCGAGCCGCCTGATATCCGTTTCAACACCCCGCAGGCCCTCGTGCAGTGCTTGGCCTGCCAGCCGTGTTAGAACAGTTGCGCCGCTCCCCTCCGGGCCGCCCCCGGGTTCCGCCGCCTGACAATACGCCTCCGCCAGTAGGCGAAGGGTTTTGGGCTCCCGGTAGTCCGAAAGCCGGAAGGCCAGGCAATGCTGGCTGGCCTCATAGTGCCGTCCGACGGCGACGGCCGCGTAGGCTGCCACCGCATGAGCAAACGGCAGCAGGTTAAAGGGGTCCGCGATGGTAAGTTCCTCAACTCCGAGCCGCAGCTCGGCCAGACTTTCGCGCATTCGGCCCTGGCGCAGCCTGGAGTATCCCCGCATGAGGTGGAGCATGCCGCCGCTGTACAGCAGCCGCCCGGGCTCGCGGGCCGAGTAATCATCGAGGACCCTGCCGAGCCCGTCCCAGTCACCGGCCCCGATCAGGTTCAGGCAGTGTCGCACCATCAAGTCCTCGTACATCAGGGGCAGCCCGCGGCTCCCGCTGCAGGCGCCGTTCCACGCCTCGAAGTCCAGGCGTAGACCTGCGCGCAGCTGGCCTCGGGCCGACAGCAGTTCGGCGAGCAGGGATAGGGCCGGGACGCGGATTTCGGGAGGAGTGCCGGCGGTATCGACCAGTTCCCGCAACCCCGAGTCGACAGCCACGAACCGGCTGTCTCCGGTGCCGCTGACGAACGCCGCGGTTACCTGGGCAGCGGCGCCCTGATCCCACGGCCCGTCCCACGCTTCGTCCCTCGGTTCTTCCTGCGGGGCACGTGCCGGAGGGCGCATGGAAACCGCGGCAACCCGGTCCGGCGTGGCCCACCCGAGCCGGGCCGCGAGCAGAGCCGCAAGATACGACGATCGTCCGGCGGGCACCGGGTACGCAGACTCCAGGCACGCCGCGGCAGACCCCCGGCGCCCGGCAATGAAGTGGGAATAGGCCAGCTGGATCCTGGCTTCGGAGAGGAACCGGGCGTCCCGGATGGCGCCGGCGGCCCGGGCAGCTGTCGCAGGATCCAGGGCCGTGTTCGCTGCGACGGCGGCTTGGAGCAGCTGCGCGGGCGGGATCTCCACCCCGCAGTCCAGCGACCAGCGCAGCCGGTTCAGCTCTGCTCCGGGGACCAGTGCATGCTCCGAGGGCAGTGACAACACGCTCGAACGCAGGGCCGAGCTGCGCCCGGCCGGGACCCGGAGCCGGATAATCTCGCCGACCATCGGGCTCGCGGGCCGGACGAGCCGGTGATGCCCGGCCGAGACAGCGATTATTCCCGCCGTATCCAGCGCATCGACGGCTTTGGGACCGCTGATCCGCAGGATCTGGGCCAGGGAAAGCGGCCCGGCCAGGGCAACTATTGTGGCTGCGGTCTTTTCCTCCGGCGTCATAGAGCGCAGCTGCCGGTCAACGACGTCGGCGGCAGGAACCCGGGCCATGTCGGGGTTCGCCAACAGGAACCATACTCCGTGCCGGCATCCCAGGGCGCCGGTGCTACGGGCATGCTGAATCAAGGACATCAGCATGAGCGGGTTCCCGTCCGCAGCGTCGTGAAAGAGCGCGCTAACCCACGGGGAGACGTCTGCCCGCAGGACCTGCTCGCACAGCTGGTGTGTTCCGGTCCGGCTGAGCGGGGCAAGATCGAGCTTGGCAATGATTCCGTCGTCCCACAGCGACAGGAATTCTTCCGGGATCATCGGCCCGGGACCGCAGGTCGCCAGGATGCTGGCAGCGCCGGTGGCTGCGGCCTGCGCGAGTTGCCCGATGGTCCCGTGGTCGAGGCAATGTGCGTCGTCGACGACGAACAGCGGGCGCTCCGCCTCGGATTTCAGGCTACCTGCCATTGCACCCACCACGGCGGCGTAGGAGTCCAGTTCCCGATCGGGAAGCCGGGACAGGTACGGCGCCAGGGCGCCAAAGGGAACGGCTGCCAGGGCCGGGGTGGCTGTCAGCCGAATCAGGTGTTTGCGCGTCCCGAGTTCGCGGAGGGCGGCCTTGAGGACGGCGGTCTTGCCGGTCCCGGCCCCGCCGACGACGATGGCACCTGATCGAGTGTCATCGCGCAGGCAAAGCACCAGGTCCTTGAGCAGTGTTGACCGCTCGATCAAAGGGGCGGCCTCAGCCATGCTTTCCATAACCGGTTCTTCCTGCCGCCCACTGCGTTCCCCGGAAAGCCGACCGGTTTCTGCCGGGATCAGCCGAGCCGGGCACTGTCTGCCGGAGTTGAGATAACATCTTTGAGTTCCGATCGGCTGGCGACATGCAGCTTCGAATACACCTGATAGAGGTGCCCCTCCACCGTGCGGACCGACACGTGCATCTGTTCGGCGATCTTGCGGTTCGCCGTGCCGGCAGCTGCCCGGACGGCCACTTCACATTCCCTCGCCGTCAGGGTCGAGGTAGTGAGCGAGTGCAGCCCGTTCTTGGGGCTGCCGAACTTGTCATCAAGCGACTGTTGCGTCCGCTGGGCGATCCGCAGTGCGATCCGGTTGCCGGCGTCGTTCGCGCAGCTGACGGCCTTCCGGGCCGCATCCCTGGCGAAGACGGCGTTGCCGGATGCGTCGGCGTCCTTGGACGACCCCAGCAGGAGTTCGCTGTCGGCCTCCCGCATGCCCTCGGCCAGCCGCGAGCACAGGGCCGCGAATTGCCCGCTCACCCGGCCGCCGAGGCTGCCGAGCTTGTGGCCCATCTGACGGTCTCCCAACCTGGTCGCGGCGGACTGGAACAGGAGCGCCGGGGCCACGGCCGAAGATTCCGTGGCGTTCTCCGCCTCGGCCGCCAGGGCGCGGATGGATGCTGCCCGCTGGCCGAGCTCGGCCTGGGCCGAGAGTTCGAAGTAGCGGGTGAGCCGTTCCGCCAGCCACGCCGCGGGTGGCCGCGGCTGGTCCAAGTCGCCCAGCAGGAGGCCTGCCGTCTCCTCCTCGCCCTGGAGCGCGGCGGCGTAGGCACAGACTGCCGTGGCCAGCGCGGCCAAAACGTCGGGGTCCTGAGCCCGGAGCTGCCATCTGCCGGCCTGCAGCCGGGACAGGGCGTCGTCCAGGTGGCCGGCGTGCAGGTCAACGACGCCGTGCCCAATCTCGAACATGCCGCCGAGCCGGGTCTGGGGCTCGATGCCCCCGTAGGTCTCGTCAAGATAGGCGGATGCCTCGCGGAAATTTGCCGAGAGCAGGAGAAGGAGCAGGAACCTGCCCCGCACTTCCCGGACCGCCCGGTCCGCGAGGGGGACGTTGGCTGTCGCCGCCAGGACCTGCTTTCCCAGGGCCAGCGCCATCACGACGTTGCCGGTGACGGCCAGGGCCTCCGTGCGCACGCTGGCAGTCACGATGCGCAGTTCGCTGCCCAGGTCCGTGGTGTCCACATGCTCGGTCGCGGCCAGGACATCGGCGTAGCGTCCCTGGAATGCGGCGAGCTCGGCCTCGGCCAGGCATAGCTGCTCGCGGGCGGCTTCCACCTCGGCGGTGTGCTGCTCAGGTTCTGCCGCCAGCCGCTCCGCGAGCTCGCGCAGCCTGGCTTCGGGATCGGCTCCCGGGCCCGGGCTGCGCTTTTCCAGCTCTGCCCGCAGGAGCTGCAAGGCCGTCCACTCGGACACTGGAAGCTCCCGGCAGGCGGCGTCATCCAGGGTTTCCAGGACCCGACGCGCGGACTCCGCGTTGTTCACCAAAATGTGGGCCTTCACCGATTCGATGGCCGTCAGGACGGGGCGTTCGCTTCCTTCCGCCTCCTGGATGAACCGCAGCGCCGCCGCGGGGTCGGACGCGCTGTTCGCGGTGTGGGCCGCGGCCAGGGCCACGTCCGGGCGCACCTGCTCTCCACAGTCCAGCGCCCAAGCGACGCCGGTCGCGCTGCCGGCGTCCAGGGCGTCTGGCTCCTGGAACACGGCCGTGAGCCGGCGGCGGAGTTCGGCGCTGCGGCCGGGCGGGACTACGCTGGCGACGATTCCGGCCGTCACGGGGTTGGCGACGCTGACCATCGGCGGATGGTCATGGGTGACCCGGATCAGGGCCCGCTCCTGGAGCGCGTCCATGTCCTGCGGGTTGGCGATCAGCATGAGGGTCTGCAGCGGGACTGAGCCTGCCAGTGCCAGCAGTTCAAAGACGTCGCGCTGGCCGGTGCCCAGCCGGTTCAGGCGCGCCTTCACGACGTCCCGGATCTCGCCGGTCAAGGCAATGGGGCCGTTGCCCAGGAACCATACGCCGTCCTGGCGGACCACTGTGCCCAGTTTGATCTGTTCCCGGGCGAGCGAATGGAGGAACAGGGCGTTGCCCCCGCTCGCGCTCCACAGCGCCCGGGCTGCGGTCAGGGAGAAACGGCCGCCGTATTCGTGATGGAGCGATGCGGCCGTCTCGTCGAAGTCGAACGGACCAAGGTCTACCCGCCGGAGCAGGTCATCCTTCCACAGGCCCATGATGTCGCCGCCGACGTGGGGCATGTCCACGCACGCTGCCAGCAGGGTGACGTGGGCGCCCGCGCTCAGCTGGGCGACCATCATGCTCGAGAGCTCGTCGAGGTCATGGGCGTTATCCACGAAGAGGACGATTTGCCGCCCCTCGGATTTGGTGTGGAGCAGCTGGGTCAGTCCGCGCAGCACCATCAGGGGGTGCTCGAGATGGGAGGCGTCGAGGTCGTTGAGGAGGACGCTCAGTGCCCCGTAGGGAAGCTTGGAGGAAATGGAGCTGCCCCGGACCTGGACAACCAGGTAATCGTCGCCGAGCTGCTCAAGGGCTCGCTGGGCGATGAAGGACTTGCCGGACCCGTGGTCGCCCACAAGGACTATGCCGCAGCCGGAACCTGACGTCAGGGTTTCAACGACGTCGGCAACGACCTGCTGGCGGGTGAACGGTTTGTCTTTGTTCCGCCCATATCCGTTTCTTGGCGCGGGAAACGTGGCTTCTGTCTGGCCGCTGCCCGCAGGCAAGCCGGCATCTTGCTGGAACATATGGGAGACCTTCGCTATCAAAGTGTGAGCGGTGATACCTCCACCGTAGGGAGTGCGCGTTTTTTCGGTATGCGTAAGTAGTACTCGATTACGCAGCAAGTATTCGGCCCGCTCTACGTAGCTGTACTCAGTTGGACCCGAGGGCCGCGTGGCCGAAAGCAAGTAGTCGGAATCCCGTTGCACGTGTCCCTGACGGCAGCGTCCCGGAAACCGGAAAATCGGCCCGCGGCAGGCCTGGGCGGCCGCCTGCACGGCCCTGCCCCGGGCGGCTGCTTGTACGCTGGCGACCGGCTGATTCTCGGCTACCGGCCACCGATGCCGGGAAGTTCTTCACGGCCCTTGACGTTGAGCTTGGCGTAGCTGCGGTACAGGTGGCCTTCAACCGTGCGCACGGACACCTGGAGCTCCGCGGCAATCTGCCGGTCGGTGAGGCCGCGTACTGCCAGCGCCACAATGTCGCGCTCGCGGCGTGTCAGTATGCCGAGCGAGTCATCGTTCTTGGCCGCGTCCTCACCGGGGAGGTCGTCGGCCCGGTCCAGGCACCGCTTCCGCTGGGAGTTCGCCATGCGCTCCCTCAGGGTGTCGCCAGCGGCCCGGTAGGCGTGCGCCGCGGCGTCGTAGGCGAGGGCGGCAAAGGTCCACAGTTCCGCAGCCTCGCAGGTTTTCGCGGCCTCAAGGTGGTCTGCGGGGTTGTCCGTGCTGATGGCTGCGGCGTACGCGCAGATCGCGGCGGGCCGTGGGCCCTCAAGCCCGTCCCGGAGCTCGAGCAGCCTCGGCGCCGAGTCCGTGTCCCCCAGTTCCAGGCAAAAGGCCAGCGCGTCGAGTTCGAGGCCGGGGGTGTCCACGTCCGGGTCCGGGTGTCCGAGCCGCTTCAGTTCCGCGATGGCGCCGGGGTAATTCCCGAGCCGGGCTTTGCCGTAGACCACGGCCATCGCGGCCAGGGAACGCATGTACCGCGGCAAAGCCGCCGGGGCCGCCTCGAAGTCGGCCAGGAGAAGCTCTGCCTTCGCCGGGGCACCGACTTCGGCGGCCGCCGCGAAGGCCATGGCCGCCGTGAGGGCGAACAGCTGCTGGGGGTCGGTCAACCGCAGGGCTTCGAGCGCGGCACTCAGGGTGTTCAGGGCCTGGGCGGCCTTGCCTTGGTAAAGCAGGATGATGCCGTGGGCCGCGTGCACTCCCCCGCCGAAGGAAATCAGGCTGGGCCCGGATCCGGCGACAAAGCTGGTCAGGAGCGTTTCCGCGCCCTGCCAGTCCCCGGAGTGGATTGCGGCGGCGGCGGAACGGACCACCAGGAAGTCGGTGAGGAAGTACAGCTCATCGTGATCGGCTCCGGCGGCCTCGATTGCCCGGGACATCACGGCGAGGGCGCTCAGTCCCTTGCCGCCGGCGAGGAGCCGCTCCGCGTCGAGGCAGAGCCGGAACGCTGTTTCAAGGGTGTTCGCCGCCGGCCGGGTCGCGGCGCCCGCCTCCTCCGTGGCCGGGGCGTCCGCCGTGGCCGGGGTGTCCGCCGTGGCGGGCGCTGCCGCGTACTCGCCTGACAGCGCCAGGACCATGGCTTCCATGGTCGACAGGCGTTCCTTTGTGGCACGGCTAATGGCTTCGGCGTCGTCCGGCCGGGCCGCGGCGAGGCGTTCGGCGGCACGTTGGAGCACCTGCGCCCGTTTCATGATTTCTGCCGGCGTGTGGCCCAGCGCTGACATCACGGCGGCCCACAGGAGCGACCCGGCCAACAGGCCGGGGATGCTGTTGCCCTTGCCGAAATCGGCGTCGAGGATGTCCCGCGCCGCCAGGTAGTCCGAGGCGTTGTAGCGCGTCCGTGCTACCACGGCACGGGCCGCCATCTGCAGTTCCGGATCCTTGACCAGGGCGGCAGCCTTCCGGGCGAGCTCATCCTCGTAGAGCCGGCTGGCCAGCACGGCGGCCCGAAGGAGCTGCCGGTCCTCGACCTCTGCGCCGCATTCGATCGACCAGCTCACGTGGCGCAGCAGTCCTTCGGCCGACGTCGGCTCGCTGTCCATCTTGCGCAGCAGGCTCTGCCGGAGCTGCAGGCTCCTGGCCGGCGAGATCAGGTTCCGCAAGGTGTCGCCGTATACGGTGTGCCACAGCCGCAGCTCTCCGGTAGCGCGGTCCGTCACGCGGATCAGTTCGCTGTCGATCAGCGATTCCACGGCCTCCTCGCCGGTCACAGACTCGATCAGGTCCCTGGACACGGGTTCAGCCAGCGCCACCAGATTCAGGGCCTGCCGTTCTTCCGGAGAGCGCAGCAGCAGCTGGCGGCGCACGACGTCGGTCAGCCGTTCGCCGTGGCTGTTGAGGTGCCGGGTAAACAACCAGACCCCGTTGCGCCGGAGCAGCGTCCCGTCGTTCCTGGCGTCATCGAGGAGGCCGTTGAGGAGCATCGGGTTGCCGCCGGAGGCCTCCCAGAGGATCTCGGCGACGTTCGGCAGCACTTGCGAGCCGAGCTCGCCCTCCAGCATCTCTGTGGTCTGCGGGAGGGTGAGCGGGCGGAGGTCGTGCCGTTCGGCGATGCCTTCAAACCACAGCTGCAGGAGCGGTTCCGGCAGTCCGGGCCGGGCCGCCGCGCCCACGAGGAGTTTGGCCCAGCCGGCCGCAGCGAGTTCCGCCAGGATCCCAGCCGTCGCCTCGTCGAGGTCGTGGGCGTCGTCGACGACGAGCAGCAGGGGCTTCTGGGTGGCGCGCTTCTGCTCCTCCAGGTGCGCCCACAGGGTCCTCAACACGGCCAGCTGCGATGTTGCTTCCTGGACCGGCAGTTCGACGATGAAGGGGCCAAGGACACCGTACGGCACCTTGGTCAGCGACGCGCTGCCGTGGATGGGCACCGGCGTCACCTCGGCGCCCAGCTCCGCCACAACGGCTTCGATGAGCCTGGATTTGCCCATGCCGCTGTCGCCGAGGACGAATACGGCCACATGGCTGCCGCCCTTGAGGGCCTCCACGGCCGACGACAGATCTTCCGACCTCCCGGTCAAGGCGCGGGTCGGCGCCGTGCCGGGGCTTCCCGCCGGCCCCCTAGATGAGTCCAAGCAGATCACTTCGCGAAGAAACGCCGAGCTTCGTGAACACCTGGTACAGGTGGCCCTCCACAGTTCTGACGGAAATGCCCACCTCGAGGGCGATGTCCTTGTTGGAGACCCCGTTCCCGGCAAGGGTGGCGATTTGCCGCTCCCGTTCCGTCAGCAGCGGACCCTTGTTCCGGGGCATGATGGGCAGCGCCGGAACGGACTCCGAGAGGCTCTCGAGCATGCTGTACGCGGCGTTGGCGCTGGCGGTCAGTCCGGCGCCCTTCGCGTAGTCGAACGCGAGGGCCGCGCATCTGGCCTGGACAGCGTCGAGTTCGAGGGCCGAAGCCTGCCCGGCCGCTTCGAGCATGATCGCTGCGTCCTTTTTCCGGCTGCCGACGGCGACCGTCCGGGACAGGTCGGCCAGCGGCCCCTGCCGCAGCCGGGCGATTTCCTCCATGAAAAGAAAATCCTTGACGGTTCCGTTGACGGTGGCTCCGAACATGGAGATGCCGGCAAGGGTGTAGCGGCCCTTCCGGTAATGTGCCTCCGCGGACCGCACCAGCCGGTCCTTCGCCTCGGGGTCACCGAGCCACCGCGAGGCCATGTCCAGGCAGAATTCCGTAGAAGTGCTGACGGTGAAGCGGGCCGGGCCGTCGGCCGAACGGGCCCGGTCCAGGTAGATGGTGGCCTGGACCGAGTTGCCGGTCTGGGCGTAGGCAAAAGCGGTGGCGGCGTAGGCCTGGCGCAGCGACTGCAGGCTCGCCCGGACCTCCAGCTGGGCGATCGCGGCCAGCAGCGGGTCCAGTGCCATGTAGCCGCGGCCGGCATACACGTAGGCGAGTCCGACGGCGAGGTCGGTTGCGGCGCTGCCGGAATGCAGCCCGTGCCCTGCCCGGCCGCTGGCGTCCTTGAGCATGTCGATGGCCTGGCGCCACAGGCCTGAGATGAGCAGCACGTTGAAGGAGCGCCAGGCGAAGTTTTCGCGGATGCGCGGCACGTTGGACCACTCGCCCAGCTGTCCGCCGATCTCCCGCATGAGTTTGCGGGCATCGAGTTCGTGGCCGGTCAGGGACCAGGCCTCCATCAGGATGATGGCCGATCTGAGCCGGTGCACGGGATCGGCGCCCGGGACGTCAGTGGTGGCCGCGGTGGTGAGGCGCTCCATGATGGGCTCGAAATCCCCGATGAAGGAGAAGTAGTTGAACTCGCACAGATCCAGGCACAGCGCGGCCCGGGAAAGCGACGCCGGGGCGGCGGGCGGTTCGTCCAGGCTCAAGTCCTGGAGCCGGACCCGGGCCTGCCTGAGCAGTTCGGGGACCTCGCCGGATCGGTCCTCCAGCCAGGCCATGCAGTCGGCCTTCGCCGCAATGAATTCGGCGAAGTTCTCGGCCGCGAGCTCGTTGACCTGGCGTTCGGAGACATCGTCCAGCGCGGACATGGCCTGCAATGGCAGCCCGAGCTGGAGGTAGGCGGCCGATTTCTGGAGCTGTCCCTCGGCCCATTCAGGGTCAGAGGGCGACAGGCTGCCGGCACATTTGAGGGCAAACTTCGGGTCGAAGAGCTTGACGGCGGCGCTGGCAGCCGCGACAGCGTGGGCGGGTGCGAGCTGGGCGTTGCAGTCGTGGGTCCACGCCGCGTAGGCCAGCAAATCCTCGACTGTCAGCTCGTCCAGCTCATGTTCCTGGTGCCCGGGGACCTTATCCCGCAGCTCCAGGCGTCGCTCCACGCTGAGCCAATTGCGGACAATGTCGCCGAGGTAGCGGTCTCCCAGTGTGACGAGGTGCCGATCCGTGCGGTCGACCACGATCTGGCCGGCCTCTTCCATGTCCGCGATAACCCCGGGACTGTACATCCTGGCGAGCCGGGACAATGGCAGCGTCCGGGCGCATGAGAGGACATCGATGACCTCCCGGGCCTCCGGCTTTTCCCTGGCGTACCTGGCCCGGACAATATCCTCCAGCGCCGTCCGGCCATCGAGCACGACCTCGTCGACGAGCGTCCACACGGATCCAGACAAGACGAGGTTTCCGCGTTCGATTTGTTCGGAGACGACGGCCTGCAGGAGCGTGGGGCTGCCGCCGACCAGCTGGTGCAGCTGGCTCGCCAGGGCGGTCGAGACCCGATGGCCCAGGGCTGACTGCAGGACCTCCAGGGTTTCGAGTTCGGTCAGGTTGGCGAGCCGGACCTCGGCGAGCTGCCCCGAGGTGATGAGCCAGTAGAAGTCCGGCGGAAGGTCTGTTGTGCGCTGGGCCGTGGCGATCAGCCGGGCGGTCCGGGTCTGCAGCAGGTTAAGCAGGACCCCGGTACTGAGTTCGTCGAGGGACCCGGCGTTGTCGAGCAGGATCACGCACTGGCGGCCGGCGGCGTCGTCGCGGATCAGCGAGGTAATACCGTGCAGGATGGCGGTCGGCGAGCCCAGAGAGCTCTGCGGGAGCCGCGCGAGGGTGAAAGCGAGGCAACCGTACGGGGTTGCCGAACCCGGCCCGGAGCTGCGGAGCTGGATGGTGTACACCTCGGGGCCGAATCCCGCGAGGGCAGTCCGGCCGACAAGCGTCTTGCCCACGCCGCGGTCGCCGGTGATGACAACGCCCATCCGGTCCTGCGCCAGCAGTTCCTTGCGGACACGCTCGGCATCAGCGTGCCGCGCCAAACCGGACCAGCCGTGCCTCGCGACCGGACTGGCAGCATGTTCTTCTTCGGCGGGTGCCAATGTAGTGGAAACATTCCCCCAGCCCAGCGAATCCCTCGACATGTAGTTTCCTTCGTACCGCTTTGCAGACAGCAACCCCAGACTGCCCACTTAGAAGTAGCGTATCCCTATCCCCCGACATGAGAGTAGACAGATCATAGCTGGAATGCTGAAAGCTTGGAAAGGAAACACGTAATCCGCGTGCAACTAAACCGTGCGGCGGCCGAAGTGGTGCCGGAACGGCTGCGCTGGAGGGCACCTGGCAGCGCTTAGGAGCGGGACGGTTTACGTGGCCTTCGCCGGGTGGAACTTTTGTTGTGCGGCGGGCAGGCCGTCCCTGACCAGGACTTCGACGGCGTCGGCCGCTGTGTCGATGAGGAAGGGCAGCTCCTTCTTCTCCGGGGCGGAAAAATCGTGCAGGACGAAGTCCGCGGTCTCCATCCGGCCGGGCGGACGCCCCACGCCCACCCGCACGCGCAGGTAGTCCTTGGTGGCTAGGGCCTTGGAGATGTCCCTGAGACCGTTGTGGCCGCCTTCGCCGCCGCCGATCTTGAGCCGCACGGTGTCGAAGGGGATGTCGATCTCGTCATGGACGGCGATGACATGGGCGGGATCGATGCCGTAGAACTGGGCCAGGGCCGAGACGGGGCCACCGGAGACGTTCATGTAGGACAGCGGCTTGGCGAGGACGATCCGGGGCCCACCGATGCCCAGTCGCCCTTCGAGGACCTGTGCGCGCGACTTGTGCGACTTGAAGCCGCCGCCCACGCGTGAGGCGAGTTCGTCCAGGACCATCTGGCCGACGTTGTGCCGGTTGTGGCTGTACTCGGATCCGGGGTTGCCAAGGCCTACGATCAGCCAGGTGTCGGTCATGGGTCAGTCCTTCGGTGGGACGCGGCAGGATGGGAGGCGGCAGGATGGGAGGCGGCAGGATGGGGCGCTGAGGTGGGACGCGCCAGGCCGGGAAGCCGGCTCCGGGTGGTACGGCGCGGAAGGCGACGACATCGGAGACGACGGCGGCCGGGCCCCTGAGGGACCCGGCCACCGGCAAATCCGCGGAACTACTCGGCTGCGGCCGAAGATCCTTCAGTGGTGTCGGCCGAAGCCTCTTCCTCGGAGACCTCGGTGGCCTCGGAGATGTGAACGACGAGAGCCTCGGCGTCGGCCAGCAGGATGGAGCCCTTCGGCAGGACGAGGTCGGAGGCGTGGATGTGCTCGCCGGCGCTGCGGCCCTCAATGCTGACCTCGACGGCGGTCGGCAGGTGGGTCGCCTCGGCCTCAAGGGAGACGGTGGTCATTTCCTGGTTGTAGACGTTGCCCGGAGCCAGTTCGCCGGTCACGTGCACGGGGACGTCAACGGTGACCTTCTCGCCCGTGCGGACGGTCAGCAGGTCGAGGTGCTCGATGATCTGCTTGATCGGGTTGCGCTGGATGTCCTTGACGAGGGCCAGGTGCTGCTCGCCGTTGATGTCCAGGGTCAGCAGGGCATTGGCGGTGCGGACAGCCAGGGTGGTGGCCTTCGCCGGCAGGGTGATGTGGATCGGCTCGGCGCCGTGGCCGTAGATGACGGCCGGGATCAGGTTGGCCATGCGGGCGCGGCGGGCGAAGCCCTTGCCGAATTCGGTGCGGACTTCTGCTGCGAGCTTCTGCTCAGACATGGATATCTCCTTGTGGGATTCAAGCTGTGGGACTAAACGGTGTTCAGCAAGGGCGGAGGTCTGTTTGCGACCTTCAACGCCGGGCTGCTGTGCAGCTGCCCTTCAGAAGGAGATTCAGACCCAGTCGATAACGGAGACCAGCAGTCCGGCTGACCGTGCATACAACTGATGCAAACGGCCTACCGGCGCTCTCCCTCGCCAAGGTTTCGGTACAAGGCTACCAGCGCAGGGCCCGGTTTCTAAAACCGGGCCCTGCGCCGGCCGGCTCAGGCCTGGCCGTCGAACAGGCTGGTGACGGAGCCGTCGTCGAACACTTCACGGATGGCGCGGGCGATCAGCGGCGCGATGGACAGCACGGTCAGCTGCGGGAAGAGCTTGTCCGGGGTGATCGGCAGGGTGTTGGTGACCACTACCTCGCGGGCGCCGGACTCGGACAGCCGGCGGGCTGCCGGATCGGAGAACACGGCGTGGGTCGCGGCGATGATGACATCCTTGGCGCCGGCGTTCTTGAGCACCTGGACGGCGCCGGAGATGGTTCCGCCGGTGTCGATCATGTCATCGATCAGGACGCAGGTGCGGCCTTCGATCTGGCCGACAACCGTCTTGGAGACGGCCTGGTTGGGCACGGTGAGGTCCCGGCTCTTGTGCACGAAGGCCAGCGGCGCGCCGCCGAGGCGCTCGGCCCACTGCTCGGCAACGCGGACGCGGCCGGTGTCCGGCGAGACGACCGTGACCTTGTCCGAGCCGACCCGGGTGCGGATGTAGTCGGCCAGGAGCGGGATGGCCATGAGGTGGTCCACGGGGCCGTCGAAGAAGCCCTGGATCTGGGAGGTGTGCAGGTCGACGCTCATGATGCGGTCGGCGCCTGCGGTCTTGTACAGATCGGCGACGAGGCGTGCCGAGATCGGCTCGCGGCCGCGGCCCTTCTTGTCCTGGCGGGCGTAGGGGTAGAACGGGGACACGACGGTGATGCGCTTGGCGGAGGCCCGTTTGAGCGAATCGATCATGATGAGCTGTTCCATGAGCCAGTTGTTCAACGGGGCCGGGTGGGCCTGGATCACGAAGGCGTCGGTGCCTCGGACGCTCTCGCCGGCCCGCACGTAGATCTCGCCGTTGGCGAAGTCGTAGGCGTCCAGGGGCAGCAGTTCGGTGCCCAGCTCCTTCGCGATCTCCTTGGCCAGCTCAGGGTGCGCGCGCCCTGCGGCCAGCACCAGCTTCTTCTCGCCGTGTGCCGTAATTTCGCTCATTATTGCTAGCCCTCTTCTGTCGGTGCCGGAGTAGTGGAGGATGTTGGGGCGGCGCCCGCGGCGCCGGCGGACTCGGCGAGGGCCGACTCGGCGAGGGCGGCGGAGACGGAACCGGGGCGGTTGGCCGCAACCCAGCCGTCGGTGTTCCGCTGCTTGGCCAGGGTGACGGCGAGGGCGCCGGCCGGGACGTCCTGGCGGATGATTGCGCCGGCACCGCTGTAGGCGCCGTCGCCCACGCGGACGGGAGCGACGAACACGGTGTTGGAACCGGTGCGCACACCCGAGCCGATCACCGTGCGGTGCTTCTTTTCGCCGTCGTAGTTGGCTGTGATGTTGCCGCAGCCGATGTTGGTGTCCTCGCCGATTTCCGCGTCTCCGGCGTAGCCGAGGTGGGACAGTTTGGAGCCGCGGCCGATCGTGACGTTCTTGGTTTCGTAGAACGCCCCGATCTTGCCGGTCTCGCCCAGGACGGTGCCGGGGCGCAGGTAGGTGAAGGGGCCCACGCTGGCCCCCGGACCGATCGTGGAGCCGGAGCCGTGCGTGCGGATCACCTTCGCGCCCGCCCCCACCGTGACGTCGGTCAGTGTCGTGTCCGGACCGACGACGGCGTCGCGCGCCACCGTGGTGGCACCGTGCAGCTGCGTGTTGGGCAGGAGGCGGACGTCCTCGTCGAGACGCACTGTGGCGTCGATCCATGTCGTGGCGGGATCTACGACTGTCACGCCGGCGCGCATCCAGGCTTCGACGGTGCGGCGGTTGTGTTCGGCTCCGAGCGCCGAGAGCTGGACTCGGTCGTTGGCGCCCTCCACCTGCCAGCGGTCTTCGGTGACGACGGCGGCCACGCGACCGCCCGCGGCGCGGGCCAGGGCCAGGACATCGGTGAGGTATTTTTCGCCCTGGACGTTGTCCGTGGTGACGTGGACGAGCGCGTCGCGCAGCACGGCGGCGTCGAAGGCGTAGATGCCGGAGTTGACCTCACGGATTTCGCGTTCGGTGCCGGTGGCGTCCTTGTGCTCGCGGATTCCCGTGACGGTCCCGTCCTCTGCGCGGAGGATGCGGCCGTAGCCGGTGGCGTCGTCGAGCACGGCGGTGAGGACAGTGACGGCGTTGCCCTCGGCCTCGTGGGAGGAGACGAGCTCGGCGAGGAGTCCGCCGGTGAGCAGGGGGACGTCGCCATAGGTGACAACGACTGTTCCGCTCAGCGGACCTTCGGCGCCGCGCGTATCGAGGGCTTCCAGGGCTGCTTCGACCGCGCGGCCGGTGCCGGGCACATCGTCCTGGTCCACGATCAGGGCATGCGGATCGAGGGCGGCGACGTGGTCGGCGACGAGGTCGCGTTCATGCCGGACCACGAGGGCAAGTTCGCGGGGGTGGATACTGCGGGCCGCCTGGAGCGCGTGGCCGACCAGGGAGCGGCCGCCAATCTCATGGAGAATTTTTGGGGTACGGGATTTCATCCGGGTACCGGCCCCTGCAGCTAGGACAATCACGGCGGCTGGGCCAGTGTTCTCGGGGCTCACGTATTGGCTCTCCTTGCTTGGTTGCGCAGTGTGTCTCGCCAGTTCCGCCCATAGGACTCGAACCTATACTCCACGGCTCCAAAGGCCGGGGTGCTGCCATTACACCAGAGCGGACCGTGCCGGGCATGACCTGTGGCACGAGAACCAATTCTGCCACGAAGGTTGATGCTCGTGCGACTCAGCGCCGCGAGAAGGGCGGCAGGCCGGTGCGGCCGGACGGTACAACAACGGGCCGATGCGCCCGGGCGGTAGGGCATGATGGCCGATGCGCCCGGGCGGTAGGGCATGATGGTGCTGTGAGCAAGAGTGCAGGCGCATCCGGCGCGGCGGACGGCGGCAATGGCGAGCCCGCGCGGGCCCCTGGCCATGTCATCCGGTCCCGGATGACGGGCCTGCAGCGCCGCACGCAGTTGATCGGCATCGGCCGAGGGCTTTTCGCGCTCCGCGGCCTGGACGGCACCACCATCGAGGAAATCGCCGCCTCCGCGGGCGTCTCCAAACCGGTGATCTACGGTCACTTCGGCTCCAAGGAAGGCTTGTATGCGCAGGTGGTGGAATGTGAGTTCCACATCCTCCTGGCCTCCATCAACGCTGCCCTGGCCGAGGACGCCAAGCCACGCGTCCTCGTAGAACGGGCCGCCGTGGCCCTGCTGACCTACATTGAGGACCGGGCCGACGGCTTCCGCGTCCTCATGCGCGACGCGCCGACCTCCCATCCCGAGGGGGCCTTCTCCACGCTGCTCTCCCAGGTCGCGGCACGGGTGGAGCGCATCCTGGAGGACGAACTCGCCCGCCGCGGCTTCAGCCCCGCGGACGGGGCCATGTACGCCCAGATGCTCGTGGGCATGGTCGCGACCACCGGCCAGTGGTGGCAGGACAGCCGCACCCCGGACAAACGCGAAGTCGCCGCGCACCTCGTGAACCTGGCGTGGAACGGCCTGACCGGGCTGCAGAAGGACCCCGGGCTCCGCAGCCAGGACTGAATCCGGGTGTGGCGGGGCTCGTTTGCTGCCGAGGGACATGCCCAGTGCTGGGGCTCGTTTGCTGCCGAGGGACATGCTCAGCGCTGGGGCTCGTTTGCTGCCGAGGGACATGCCCAGTGCTGGTCTCGAAAAATGGACATGACACCAACATGCCCATCCCTGGACCGCGCCGAGGAACATGTCCTGTCGGTTTTCAGCCCGGCAAGGGACATGCCCAATGTTGGTCTGCGCTGCGGAACATGTTCCGCGGCCAATCCAGCCCTCCGAGAACATCCAGAGCGGCGCGCCGGGCCCCTTGAACGCCCTGCAAGGGACATGCTCAGTGCTGGTCCCGAAAAGTGGACATAACCACGACATGCTCATCCCTGGACCGCGCCGAGGAACATGTCCTGTCGGTTTTCAGCCCGGCAGGGGACATGCCCAATGTTGGTCTGCGCTGCGGAACATGTTCTGCGGCCAGTCCAGCCCTCCGAGGACATCCGGAGCGGCGCGCCGAGCCCGTTGAACGCCCTGCAAGGGCCATGCCCAGTGCTGGTCCCGAAAAATGGACATGACACCAACATGCTCATCCCTGGACCGCGCCGAGGAACATGTCCTGTCGGTTTTCAGCCGTGCAAGGGACATGCCCAATGTTGGCCTGCGGAGTGGGGCATGTCCTGTGGGAACCACACGCTCAGAGGGACATGTCCAGCCGTCGCTGAACACACTGGGCATGTCCCCGCCCCGCCCGGAGGCTACTCCCCCAGCACTTCCAGGGCCTCGAGCCATTCGAGTTCGAGGGCCTCGCGTTCGCCGGCGAGCTCCCGGAGTTTCGCGTTGAGCTCGGCGAGCTGGTCGAACTTGCTGGCGTCCCCGGCGCCGGCCGTCATCTGGGCGTGGATCTTGTCTTCCTGCTGCTTGAGCTTGCCGAGCTGGCGGTCGATCCGGTTCTTGGCCTTGCGGGCGTCGCGCTTTTCGGCTTCGGACGGGCCGGCAACTGCCGGAGCGGCGCCCCCTCCGGATGAAGTGACGGGGTTCCCGCCGCCGGTGATCGTGGAGCCGGCGAGGGCGCCTTCCCGCAGTTCGAGGTACTGGTCGACGCCGCGCGGCAGGGCGCGGATCTTGCCGTCGCCCAGGAGCGCCATCTGGTGGTCCGTGACGCGCTCCAGCAGGTACCGGTCGTGGCTGACCACAACGAGGGTGCCTGGCCAGCCGTCGAGCACGTCTTCGACCGCGGCGAGCGTATCGGTGTCGAGGTCGTTGGTCGGCTCGTCGAGCATCAGCACGTTCGGCTCGCCCACGAGCAGGCGCAGGAGCTGCAGCCGCCGGCGTTCGCCACCGGAGAGGTCCCTGACCGGGGTCCACTGCTTCTCGTTGGTGAAGCCCAGCTGCTCCACGAGCTGGCCGGCGGTGAATTCCTTGCCGCCGACGTTGAAGGAACGCTTTTCCCGCTCGATCACTTCGATCACGCGCAGGTCCGAGACGTCGTCGAGTTCCTTGACCTCCTGGGTGAGGACCGCGGTGACCACGGTCTTGCCGCGCTTGACCTTCCCGGAGCTGGGCTGGATCTCGCCGTTGAGGAGCTTCAGCAGGGTGGTTTTGCCGGCGCCGTTGACGCCCACGAGGCCCAGCCGCTCCCCCGGCGCCAGCCGCAGCGTGATGTTGTCGAAGAGCTTCTGCCCGGGATCGCCGCCGAGGAAGTCCAGTGAGACGTTCTCGAGGTCCAGGACGTCCTTGCCGAGCCGGGCCGTGGCCATCTTGCTCAGCGCCGTCGAGTCGCGCGGCTCGGGGACGTCGGCGATCAGGGCGTTGGC
>JBKPBZ010000168.1:0-9142 GCA_046727115.1 Actinomycetota bacterium
CCAGAACGATCTCAAGATCGACGTCTACCGCTCCTCAGGTCCCGGCGGGCAGTCGGTCAACACCACCGACTCCGCTGTGCGCATCACCCACCTTCCCACGGGAATCGTCGTCGCGATGCAGAACGAGAAGTCGCAGCTGCAAAACCGTGAGGCCGGCATGCGCGTGCTGCGGGCCCGCATCCTGGCACACCAGCAGGAGCTGATCGACGCTGAGAACTCGGCGCAGCGCAAGTCGCAGATCCGCACCATGGACCGCTCCGAGCGCATCCGCACCTACAACTACCCGGAAAACCGGATCGCGGACCACCGCACCGGTTACAAGGCCTACAACCTGGACCAGGTCATGAACGGTGACCTGGAACCGGTGATCCAGTCGGCCATCGAATTGGACGAGCAGTCCCGGCTCGACGCCATCGGCGAATAGGCACGGGTCACTTGTGATGACAGCAGGCGATGGTCCGAGCCTGGCGGAGGCCGTCAGCGAGGCGACGGCGGTTCTCGCGGCGGCCGGCGTGCCCAGCCCGCGCGTGGACGCCGAGCTCCTGGCCGAGCACCTGCTTGGCGTCGGGCTCGGCCGGCTGCGCGCGCTGATGCTCGGCGACTCACCGGCGCCGGAGGGCTATGCCGATCTCGTTGCCGAGCGGGCGCAGCGGATCCCGCTGCAGCACATCACCGGCGTGGCGCACTTCCGCTACCTCGAACTTGCCGTCGGTCCCGGCGTGTTTATCCCGCGGCCGGAAACCGAATCCGTGGTGCAGCTGGTGCTGGACTGGCTCAAGGGCAGGGCCGGGTTAGCGCACCCCAAAGTGGTTGACCTGGGCACCGGATCCGGCGCGATCGCGGGATCGATCGCGCACGAGGTTCCCGGCGCGGAAGTCCATGCGGTGGAGTACAGCGAATTCGCGCACGCCTGGGCGGCGAAAAACCTGGCTCCCCTGGGCGTCCACCTCATCCGCGGCGATCTGCGGGACGCGCTGGGCGAACACAACGGCACCTTCGACGTCGTCGTCTCCAACCCGCCCTACATTCCGGCCGAAGCGATCCCGAACGAACCCGAAGTGGCGCTGCACGACCCGCCCGAGGCGCTCTACGGCGGGGGAGCGGACGGGATGGAACTTCCGACGGCGGCAGCTGCCTCGGCTGCCCGGCTGCTGGTCCCCGGCGGCTACTTCGTGATGGAGCACGCTGAAGTCCAGTCCGAATGGATCGCCGCGATGCTCAACCGCACCGGGGTTTTCTCCGAGGTGACCACGCACCGCGACCTCAACGGCAAGGACCGTGCGACCAGCGCTGTCCTGACACAGCCAGAACGCACATCGTCAGGACAGACACTGCCGGCCCCGGCGCCTTCGAAAAATAGTGTCACAAGTGATGAAAGAATAGGCCAGTGACGACTAGCTACGATTGCACGGCAGCAGAGCAGCGCGCCGCAGGACTTGAACACGCTCAACGGGCCATCCGGGAGAGCAAGTGCGTGGTCTTCCCTACGGACACGGTCTACGGCATTGCCGCCGACGCCTTTTCACCCCTGGCTGTGACCCTGCTGCTCGCGTCCAAGGGCCGGAGCCGGAAGATGCCCCCGCCCGTGCTGATCCCCAGGCTGAACGCCCTCGATGGCCTCGCCACGGATGTTCCGGCCGAGGCGCGGCGGCTGGCCGAGGCCTTCTGGCCTGGCGGCCTGACCCTGATTCTGCATGCCCAGCCGTCACTGGACTGGGACCTCGGTGAGACCAAGGGCACTGTGGCGCTGCGGATCCCGGCCGACGAGATCGCCCAGGACCTGCTGACGCTCACCGGGCCCCTTGCTGTGTCCTCCGCGAACCGCACCGGGCATGCGGCGGCGCAGACCGCCGCGGACGCCGAGGCCCAGCTGGCGGAATCCGTGGAGGTCTACCTTGAGGGCGGACCCCGGCCCGCCGAGGGTGCCGAGGCCCTCGCCTCGACCATCGTCGACGCGACTGCCCTGCCGTTGCGCGTGGTCCGCCAGGGGGCCATCAGCCTCGAACGACTCCGCGGCGTGGTTCCCGGGCTGCTGGACGTGGACGGTAACGCCCCCGACGCCGTGGACGCCGCTCCGGACGGCGACGCTGCGCCTGAGCCCGCTGCGCCTGAGCCCGGCACCGCATGACGCTGGAGCGCCAGCCCGTCCCCTTCCTCGACGTCGATGCGACCCCCGTCACGGTCTCCGAGCTGACCGCAGTCCTCAGCAGGTATGTGGCCGAGGGCGGGACCCGGATCATGGTGGGGCACAATCTGCACAGCGTGACGCTGCTGCACTCCGACCCGGCCTTCCGGTCGTTCTACGAGCGCAGCGACGTGGTGCTGATCGACGGTGCGCCGGTGCTCTGGCTCTGGGCCAAGACCGGCGAAGAGGACGACGGCCGTGCGCCGGTGATGGACTACCGGCTGGGGTCGACCGACTGGATTCCCGCACTGGGCAATGTAGCGGGCCTGGAGCGGATTGCGGTCATCGGTGCGGGTGCTGTGGCCAACGCCGGCGCCGTGGCCAGGCTGCGGGAGATCGTCCCTGGCGCACGGGTTGACGGCATGCCCGGCGAGGACTGGAACGAGGACGTTGAGGAAACTGCGGTCGAATGGCTAAACCGGCTGCGCCCGCAGCTTGTGCTCCTGGGCCTCGGGATGCCGCTGCAGGAACAGGTCCTGGCGCGCCGGCTCGCCGTGCTCCCGCCGGCCATCTACTGCGCCGTCGGCGGCGCCATCGAACAGATTGCCGGTGTGCAGAAGCTGGCGCCGCGCTGGATCGGGCGGCTCGGGCTCGAGTGGGCCTGGCGGCTCATGCTCCACCCGCAGCGGGTGGCCTACCGGGTGTTCGGCGAGCCCTGGGTGCTGCTGGGGCTGCTGCTCCGCCGACGGCTGCGCCGGCAGCCCTAGCGCCGCCGGCGGCGCGGACGGTTAGAACTTCTGGTCCTCCAGCGGACCGAAACCCTTGCCGCGGAGTCCGGCGGAAAAGGCGCGGAACCAGTCGGCGAGCCCGCGGAAGTCGCCGCTTCGCAGGAAGTAGCCGAGGTAGCCGCCCACATCCGCGATGAACGACTTCACCCGGAAATGCCGGCGGATCATGTAGCCGCGGTTCCGGTAGTAGAAGTAGCGTTTGAAGGCGGAATCCGGAACGATCACGTGCCACCGCGCCCCGAAGACGTGCTTGGTTTCGGCGAAGGCGTGCGGGTGCGTGATCGCGGCAGTGGTGACCGTGCCGAACCGGATCCCGGCCTTCCTGAGCCTCAGCGTGAAGTCCACCTCGTCACCGCGGATGAACAGCCGCATGTCCGGCAGGCCGACCTTGAAGAAGACATCGGAGCGGATCAGGGCGCCGTTGAAGAAGTGTCCGTTGTCAGGCAGGAACCCGACCTTTTCCACCTCCGCGCGCTCATGCGTGACCTTGCCGCCCAGCCGGAAGAAAAAGGACAGCTGATCGGGATGGCCCGGGGCCACCACGAGCGGGACCACGGCGTCCAGGCCGCGTTCCTCCGCCTCGCGCAGCAGCGTGGCCAGGCATTCGCGGTCTGCCGGCTCGGCGTCGTCGTCCATCATCCAGATCCAGTCAGCTCCGCTGGCCACGGCCTTGAGGATGGCCAACGAGAATCCGCCGGCGCCGCCCAGGTTCGCCTCGGACCGGACATAGTCCACGTTGGAGTGCCGCTCGGCAACATCCTTCGACGGCACAGTGCCGCTGTCGACGAGGCAAATGGACCGCACCGAAGCGGTCTGGTTGTTGATGGCGTCCATCAGGACCGCCAGCTCCCGGGGACGGTTAAACGTCACGGCAGCGACTGCAACCGAGGGGGTCATCGCGGGGTCCTTTCAGCACGACCGTCAGTGAATTTCCCGCCGGCGGAGGGCCGTGTGACGCGAAGACAGGTGGCCGTTGGCATTAGTATCTTGACTAGAGTCCACTGTAATACAGCCCTGTCAGGCACTACGCACTGCCTGCCCTGAGCACGGCGACGGAGAAGTTTCATTTTTCGAAAGACAGTTCCACGGCAATTGAATCCACCCCATTTCCGCAGCTCACCGGTTCGTCCGCAGCTGCGGAACGTGCCGGCGTGGGTTGCCCGCACTGACGGTACCTGGCTGGTGGTCTTCCCGTGATCATGTACCTGCTCATGATGCTGACGGCAGCGGTCGTGACGTACACGGCGACCTGGGGTGCCAGGCTTGTGGGCAACAAGATGGAGCTGTATTCCCCGATCCGCAGCCGCGACATGCATTCCACCCCGATCTCCCGGCTCGGCGGCCTGGGCATCTTCGCGGGGGTCCTGGTGGCATTGGTCATGGCCAGCAATTCGTTCTTCGTCAAAGACATCTTCCGCAACAACGCAGCGGTGTGGGGAATCCTGGCGGGGGCCGCCGTGATCGTGCTTGTCGGTGTGGCGGACGATCTGCTGGATCTTCGGTGGTGGGTCAAGCTGATCGGCCAAAGCGCCGCCGCACTGGTCGTGGCCACTTGGGGTGTCCGGATGACGGTTATCCCGTTCGTCCCGGAACCGTTCGTGATTCAGAATGAGGCCGTAAGCATTGTGCTGACCGCCGGGCTGATCGTGACCACGATGAATGCGTTCAACTTCATCGACGGGCTCGACGGCCTCGCCGCGGGCGTGGCGATCATCGGGGGAGCGGCGTTCTTCCTCACGGCCTACTGGGTCCACCGGACGGCCGTGCTGCTGGACCGCTCGGACCTTGCTACCCTCCTGACCGCCGTCGTGGTCGGCAGCTGCGTTGGCTTCCTGCCGCACAACTGGTTTCCCTCGAAGATCTTCATGGGCGATTCCGGGGCGATGCTGATCGGCCTGCTGATGGCCTCGGCCGGCGTCGTCTCCACCGGCCAGATCAGCTCCGGGCTCTACGACCGTGCCAACGGCATTCCTACCGTTATCCCTATCCTGTTGCCGTTCGCAGTCCTGTTCCTGCCGCTGCTGGACCTGTGCCTGGCGGTTGTGCGGCGGACCGCGCTGGGCCGTTCACCGTGGTCGGCGGACCGCGGGCACCTGCACCACAAGCTGCTGGACATCGGCTACTCGCACCGCGGCGCCGTCGTGCTGATGTACCTGTGGACCTGCATCCTTGCCTTTGGCGGGCTGGCCTTCGCGATCTTCCCCTGGCATATCGTCCTCGCCGTCGATCTGGTTGCCGCGGCAGTCATGGCCGTGGTGACAGCCTGGCCATACCTGCGCCAGCGGGGGCCGCGACAGATGGCCCGGACCCCCGAGTAGCCCCACGAAGCGGCCCCAAGACCGCGGGCAGACGCGCTTTACCGAATAATTTCTATCTAATGTAGAATTCAGAGGCGGTGCTTCGCCGCCCACCTTGACCAGCATTACGCCAGCGACGATTGGGATCTCATGACCTCCAACGCCGAACCGGGACCCACTTCCGGCAACGGACCCGTTGGCGTCTCTGGCCCCACAAAATCCCTGTGGCTCAGACTGCTGGCCATGAGCTCCGCAGCCTCCGCCGCCGCCCTGGTGCTGACCGGCATAGCTGCCTTCGTCTTCAACGGCGCCGTGGGGCTCTGGTCCTCCCTCTTCGGGGGAGCGCTGGTGATGGCGTTCTTCGCCATCAGCCTGGCGGTGGGCCACTTCGTCGGCCGCAACAACCCCTCCGGAGCGATCGGTCTTTTCGTCGCGACGTACTTCGTCAAGGTTGTCGGTTTCGCGGTGGTCCTCTTCGTCATCGGCGCTCCGGCCTGGCTGCACGGCCGCTGGTTCCTGATCGGCGCCGTCGTGACCGTGGTGTCCTGGCAGGCAGCCGAAATTTACGGTTTCAGCAAGGCGAGGCTCCAGATTTACAACGATCCCGAAACCCGGAAAGACGGCACCGATGTTTAGCCGCAAAACTGGCCGCAGGCCACTTACCGGACGTATTAACAAGCCAGCCAAAACACCTAAAACTACAGCCGGTGCCCCCGGTGTATCGACGGACGGCAGCGACGGCGGATACAACGCCGGGATCGCCGTCTTCAGCTACATTGTTGGCGGAATCCTCGTCTGGAGTTTGATAGGGTGGGGACTGGATAATCTGTGGGGAACCCGCTGGATTGTGCTCGCAGGCGCTCTGCTTGGAGCTGCGGGAGGGTTCTATCTTTCTCATATGCACGGCCTCACCAGTAACAGACCTTCAACTGATGACGGCAATGCTGCACGTGGCCCGTCCAAGGACGAGGAACAGTAATGCCAAATAATTTCACAGGGGGAGAGGCGGGCACCAATGTCGCCGGTCCCCGCCCAACGCCCAATGATGGACACTGCAGAGAGGAAACGCGTTGATCGCGCTTGCGCTCCCGGCCCAAGATTCAGGAACCTTCACGCCTCCTGGAATTGAAGAACTTCACCTGCCGGCTATCATCCCCTGGGGTGCGGCCGATGGTTTTTCCAAGCAGATGCTGCTGGTAATCCTGTCGGTTGTCATTATCGGTACATTTTTTGTGATCGCTGCGCGGAAGCAGCAGCTCGTCCCCGGCAAGCTGCAGTTCGCCGGCGAGGCCGCGTATAGCTTCGTCCGCAACAGCATCGCCAAGGACATCATCGGTGGCAGGGACTTCATGAAGTATGTCCCGCTGCTGTTCACGCTCTTCTTCTTCATCCTCGTGAACAACATCTACGGTGCAATCCCGCTGATCCAGCTTCCGACCTTCTCGCACGTTGGCGGGGCCTACGTGCTCGCGGCGATCGTGTACATCACCTGGATCGCCGTCGGCGTCAAGAAGAGCGGCCTGAAGTACTTCAAGCTGGCCACGGTTCCGTCTGGTGTGCCGTTCTACATTCTCCCGATCGTCGTTCCGATTGAGATCATCTCCAACTTCCTGGTCCGCCCGGTCACGCACAGCCTCCGTCTGTTCGCCACCATGCTGGCCGGCCACTTGATCATCATGATCTCCGGTGCGGGCATTGAATTTCTGGTCATGCAGGAAAACGTCTTCCTCAAGGGCGCGTCCGTACTCGTCCTTGGCGGCGCCATCGCCATGTACATGCTCGAAGCGCTGATCATGGTTCTGCAGGCCTACGTCTTCACGCTGCTGACCGCGATCTACATCGAAGGCGCGCTGCACGCCGACAGCCACTAGGCACAGCGCCGGCAGGCACACGCCAGCCGGCGGACCGCCTCGGCAAAATATAGTCTTCCCCTCACGGGGATGAAGCAACCCAAACAACCTGCCACATGGGTGGCATCTTGAAAGGAAGAAAAATGGAAGGCTCCATCAACGGCTCCATCAACCTCGTCGGCTACGGCCTCTCCGCCATTGGCGGTGGTATCGGCGTGGGTCTCGTGTTCGCCGCTTACATCAACGGTGTTGCACGTCAGCCGGAAGCCCAGCGCGTCCTGCAGCCGATCGCATTCCTCGGCCTCGCGCTGACTGAAGCCCTCGCCATCCTGGGCCTGGTCTTCGCGTTCGTTCTTAAGTAAACAGAACAAACCGAAAATCCAGAACCGAGTAGATAAGGACGGGTGAAATATGAATCAAGCGATCATCTCAGCCGCCACCGAAGGCGGTACTAACCCCCTCGTACCCAATCCTTGGGAGATGCTTGTCGTCTTCGCCGGCTTTGCTCTTCTCCTGTTCATTGTGGTCAAGTACGTTGTCCCGATGTTCGAGAAGACCTTCGCGGAGCGGGCCGAGGCCATCGAGGGTGGCATCGCCAAGGCCGAAAAGGCCCAGGCCGAGGCCTCCGCAGCACTCGAAGAGTACAAGCAGCAGCTCACGGAAGCCCGCACTGAAGCCAACCGCATCCGTGAGGAAGCACGCGCCGAAGGTGCCCAGATCCTTGCAGAGCTGAAGGAGAAGGCGGCAGCCGAGTCTGTCCGCATCACCGCGCAGGCCCGCACGCAGATCGAATCCGAGCGCCAGGCGGCCGTTGTGTCGCTCCGCGCGGAGGTCGGTACGCTGGCCACGACGCTGGCGAGCCGCATTGTCGGCGAGGCACTGAGCGACGATGCACGGTCGGCCCGAGTGGTGGACCGCTTCCTGGCAGATCTGGAGAACCAGAACGCGGGTGTAGCTAAGTAATGGCAGGTGTATCGAGCGAATCGCTGGCCGCTGCGCTGGCAGCTTTGGAAGCCAAGCTTCCCTCCGCGTCGCTGCAGTTGGCAAAGGAACTCTTCGGAATCCTGGGAACGGTGGATAGTTCGGCCGGTTTGCGCCGCGCCCTGACTGACCCGTCCCGCAGCGCTGACGAAAAGTCGACGCTGGTCAAGCAGCTCTTTAGCGGGAAAGTATCCGCTGATGCTGTTGAGATCGCTGCCGGACTGGCCGGCTCCCGCTGGGCATCGGCACGGGATATCGGCGATGCACTCGAGACTCTTGCCGCTTCGGTGGTCATCGCTGTTGCCGAGAACAAGTCGGCCGTCTCTGCCTCCGGGCTTACCGGACTGGAATCGCTGGAGAATGATCTGTTCTCCTTCAACCAGGCCGTTCAGTCCAGCCATGAGGTCCAGCGTGCTCTGTCCGAGCCGCAGGCCAGCCCGGCCGCCAAGGTGACCCTCGCCGACAAGCTCGTACCTGGTGCGAGCGAGGAAGCGAAAGTCCTGATCGGGCAGGCCGTCACGGCACCGCGCGGGCTCAAGGTCACCAGCCTGGTTCGCCGTTTTGCCGAGCTCGCCGCCAAGCGCCAGCAGCGCTGGATTGCAACGGTTAACATCACCCGTCCGCTGTCGGAGGCTCAAACGAGCCGCTTGCAGACCGGGCTGAACGCCCTTTACGGGCGCGATCTGAAGATCAACATGAACGTTGACCCTGCACTGATCGGTGGCATCCGGATCCAGGTAGGTGACGAAGTGGTTGACGCTTCGGTCGCCGGCCGCCTGGGCCAGCTCCAGCGTCAGCTTGCCGGCTAGCCGGACAAGCACAACCTAAAGACAAGAAACCCCGGTCATCGTGAGCAACGATGATCACGAAAACAGGAGAGCAGGGACTGCAGATGGCCGAATTGACCATCAACGCCGACGACGTCCGTAATGCGTTGAACGAGTTCGCGGCGTCCTACGAACCCGGAAACGCTGAGCGCGTAGAGGTCGGCCGTGTGACCACCGCAGGTGACGGCATCGCCCGTGTTGAGGGCCTTCCCTCGGTCATGGCGAACGAGCTGCTTCGCTTCGAAGACGGCACCCTGGGCCTGGCCCAGAACCT
>JBKPBZ010000169.1:0-5508 GCA_046727115.1 Actinomycetota bacterium
GGCCCCGGCCACCGAGGCACCCGAGGCGCCCGCAGCCGTGCGCGCTGCGGAGGGTCCGGCTTCACGGGCAGCGGACACCGCCACCCGTGGCCGCCGCGGGCGCCGCAACCGGAGCGCCAGCCGCGCCCAGGGCGCTGCGAACGAGACCTCCGTGGAGCACCGCGAGGCCACACGGCCGGCCGCGGCCGGATCGGTTCACGAGGCCAAGGCACCCGCCGCGGCCAGGCCGGCCTCCATCCCGGCCGGCAACGAGCCGATCATCCTCGGCGTCGGCGTACCGGCGTCGGAGCTGTAGTCCTCCGCGACTGATCGCTTCCGAACCGGTCACTTCGACTGGTTGGCCGCGGGTCCGGGCCGGAGTGGGCGTAACAATACGTCCGCTCCGGCCCGGGCCCGCTGCTGCGTTAACGGGACAGAAGGGTGGCAACGGCTAGGCTGGAACCCTGACACGGGGTGCCGCGCATCGGGCCGGCTGAGATCCAGACCCGTTGAACCTGTCCGGTTAGCACCGGCGAAGGGATGTCTGACTTGTCCGCGAGATCGAATCCGTCCGAGTTTCCGCCCAGCGACTTTCTGCCCAGTGATTTTCTGCCCAGTGATTTTCTGAAGGCAGGGCCCTTCCCGTCCGCGCCGCCGCGCATTCCCCGCGTGCTGGCCATCGCCGGGTCCGACCCCTCCGGCGGGGCCGGGATCCAGGCCGACCTGAAGAGCATCGCAGCGAACGGCGGCTACGGCATGGCCGCCATCACGGCCCTGACGGCCCAAAACACCCGGGGCGTGCGCGCCGTGCACGTGCCCCCGGCCGCGTTCCTCGCAGCCCAGCTGGATGCCATCAGCGACGACATCGGCATCGACGCCGTCAAGATCGGCATGCTCGGCGACGCCGCGGTGATCGACGCCGTCCGCGGCTGGCTGGAAAAGGTGCGCCCCGCCGTCGTCGTCCTGGACCCGGTGATGGTCGCCACCAGCGGTGACCGGCTGCTGCAGGAATCGGCCGAGGCCGCCCTGCAGTCCCTCCTGCCCCTGGCCGACCTCATCACGCCGAACCTCGCCGAACTTGCCATCCTGCTCAAAGAGCCCGCCGCTGCCGACTGGGCTGAGGCCTTGGCTCAGGGCAAGCGGCTGGCCGCGCTGACCGGTACCACCGTGCTGGTCAAGGGCGGACACCTCCAAGGCGGACAGCCTGGGGATGGGCCCCTCCACGACGACGCCGGGAACGGCGCCGACGGCGGCTGCCCGGATGCGCTGGTCAACACCGGTGGCCTGCTCGGCCGCGAAACGGTGGTGGTGCCGGGGGAGCGGATCGCCACGCGCAACAACCACGGCACCGGCTGCTCCCTGTCCTCGGCCATGGCCACGGTGCAGGCCCGGGTGGGGGACTGGGAAGCGGCGCTGCGGGAGGTGAAGCCGTGGCTGCTGGGTGCGCTCCGGGAGGCCGCGGTCCTGGACGTCGGCTCCGGCAACGGCCCGGTCCATCACTTCCACCACATGCAGCACCTCACGGACGGCCAACACGGTCAACACGGCCAGCACGGCCACGGTCCTGCCGAAGGCGAGTTCGCCGCGGCCCTGCGCGAGGGGGCCGCGGGCGATCTTGACGCCATCTACGCCCTGGACTTCGTCCGCGGACTGGGCGACGGAACCCTGCCCGAACACGAGTTCGCCTACTACCTCGCCCAGGACGCCATCTACCTCAACGGCTACTCCAGGGTCCTGGCCCGTGCCGCCGCGATCGCCCCCACCGAGGCCGAGCAGCTGTTCTGGGCCCGTTCGGCGCAGACATGCCTGGAGGTGGAGTCAGAGCTGCACCGGTCCTGGCTCAGCGCCCGCCCCACGGCGCCCACCCTGGGCCCGGTGACGAAGTCCTACGTGGACCACCTGCTGGCCGCCTCGGTGTCCGGCAGCTACGGGGTCCTCGTGGCGGCTGCCTTGCCGTGCTTCTGGCTCTACGCCGAGGTCGGTTCCACCCTGCACCGGGAGTTCCTTGCCGGTGGCGCCCCCGTGGCACACCCGTACGCCGACTGGCTGCGGACGTACGCCGATGAGGACTTCGCCGCCGCAACCAGGCAGGCCATCGCGTACACAGACACTGCGGCACGGCGGGCATCCGAAAGCGAACGGGAGGCCATGGCACTGGCTTTCCGGCAGTCGTCCGGCTACGAAGTGGCCTTCTTCGACGCGCCGCGGCTGTACGCCTGACACAACCTGCCCCGCACAGCCGGTACGATAGTGGGGCACGGTTCCGGAAGTCGTTGCGGCAGCACAGCATCTAGACGGTCGAGATCATGGTCAAGAACATTGGCGCGATCTTTGCTTCAAGACGCTGTGGCGCCTATCACGGACTACCCGCCGGAACCAGCCTCATTTGCGGCCGAAGGCAAAATTAGCGTATTCTAGATCTTCGGTGCTTACGCCAACACTTGGGTTATGACCCTGTGAACAGCCTGCTTGGAATTCCAAGTGGATTTGTTCCGGGGGTAGCTCATGGGTTCCCCCGGGGAATCCACCGGCGTTGAGGCACAGCGTGAGCCGGTCCAAACAATTTGGTTCCAGGTTCCGCACGCAAATCTAGTAATAAACGTCGAGAGAAGTGAGTTCCCCAGTGGTGTACGCGATTGTCCGCGCAGGCGGCCGCCAAGAGAAGGTTTCCGTTGGAGACTTCGTTACCCTGAACCGCGTCCCCGGTGGAGCCGGCAGCACCTTTGAGTTGCCCGCACTGCTCCTGGTGGACGGTGACAAAGTCACGTCTGCTGCTGCGGACCTGGCCAAGGTAACGGTTACGGCTGAGATCCTCGAAGACCTTCGTGGTCCGAAGATCGTCATCCAGAAGTTCAAGAACAAGACCGGTTACAAGAAGCGCCAGGGTCACCGTCAGGAATTGACCAAGGTCAAGATCACCGGTATCAAGTAACTCTTCGTTACCGTTCAGGTTCCAGCAGATTCCCCAGAATTTTTGAAGGCAGGCATTCCAAATGGCACATAAAAAAGGCGCGAGTTCCACTCGCAACGGTCGTGACTCCAACGCCCAGTACCTCGGCGTCAAGCGCTTCGGTGGCCAGGTAGTTTCCGCGGGCGAGATCATCGTCCGCCAGCGTGGCACCCACTTCCACCCGGGCGCCGGCGTTGGCCGCGGCGGGGACGACACCCTGTTCGCCCTGGCACCCGGTGCTGTCGAGTTCGGCACCCGCCGTGGTCGCCGCGTTGTGAACATCGTGGCTGCTGCAGCTGCAGAGTAACAATAAGTTCTAAATCGGTGGGGCGGGCCATTAGGTCCGCTCCACCGGTGTTTTAACCGCATTACAATCATCTTGGGCCCCTTTGCGGGTCCAGGGAACAGCACTGAGGAGATCCACGTGGCGAGCTTTGTAGACCGGGTAGTACTGCACGTATCCGGCGGTACCGGCGGCCACGGCTGTGTCTCCGTTCACCGCGAGAAGTTCAAGCCCCTCGGCGGTCCCGACGGCGGCAACGGCGGCAACGGCGGCGACGTCATCCTGCGCGTCGACCCCCAGACCACCACCTTGCTCGACTACCACCACGCGCCCCACCGGCACGCCACCAACGGCGGCCCCGGCATGGGCGACTGGCGCGGCGGCAAGAACGGCGAAACCCTGATCCTCCCGGTGCCCGTGGGCACCGTGGTGAAGTCCAAGTCCGGCGAGGTCATCGCCGACCTCGTGGCCGAGGGCGACGAATACATCGCCGCCGCCGGCGGCATCGGGGGCCTCGGCAACGCGTCCCTGTCCTCCCAGAAACGCCGCGCTCCTGGCTTCGCGCTGCTCGGCATCGAGGGCGAATCCAGCGACGTCGTCCTGGAGCTGAAGTCCATCGCGGACATCGCCCTGGTCGGCTTCCCCTCGGCCGGCAAATCCAGCCTGATCGCCGCCATGTCGGCCGCCCGGCCCAAGATCGCCGACTATCCCTTCACCACCCTCATCCCGAACCTGGGCGTCGTCCAGGCCGGTGAAGTCCGCTTCACCATTGCCGACGTCCCCGGCCTGATCGAGGGCGCCAGCGAGGGCAAGGGCCTCGGCCACCACTTCCTGCGCCACGTCGAGCGCTGCGCCGCCCTGGTCCACGTGCTGGACTGCGGCACGCTCGAATCGGACCGCGATCCGCTCTCCGACCTCGCCATCATCGAGGCCGAGCTGGAGAAGTACGCCGTGGACATGAGCTACAGCGGATCCGACGGCGAAGTGGTTCCGCTGAACCACCGCCCCCGCCTGGTGGCCCTGAACAAGGTGGACCTGCCCGACGGCAAGGACATGGCCGAGTTCGTCCGCCCCGAACTGGAATCCCGCGGCTACAAGGTCTTCGAAATCTCCGCGACAAGCCACGAAGGCCTCCGCCAGCTCGGCTTCGCCATGGCCGAAATCGTCCAGGCCGCCCGCGACGCCGTCGCCGCGGCCCCGCCGAAGGTGGCGGCCCCCGTGCTGCGTCCCCGCGCCGTCAACGAGACCGGCTTCACGATCCGCCGCGAAGAGAAGAACCTCGAGCCGCTCTTCCGCGTCCTCGGCGACAAGCCCGTGCGCTGGGTCAAGCAGACTGACTTCACCAACGAAGAAGCCATCGGCTACCTCGCCGACCGCCTGGCCAAGCTCGGCGTGGAAAACGAACTGTTCAAGCAGGGTGCACTGCCGGGTGACACGGTGGTCATCGGCGAGGACGACGGCGTCGTCTTCGACTGGGAGCCGACCATGATGGCCGGCGCCGAACTGCTCGCCTCACCGCGCGGCACCGACGTGCGCTTCGCCGACATCGGCGACCGCCCGACGCGTGGCCAGAAGCGTGACGAGCAGCAGGAACGCCGCGACGCCAAGGCCGCCGCCCGCGCGGAACTCGAAGCAGAACGCAAGGCCGGCATCTGGACCGAGTCCGTCAGTGGACGCCGGGCGCGGCAGCCGCTCAAGGAGAGTGGACTGGGCGCAACAGATGACGAGTAAGACCGTCGTCGAGCACCGGTCGCAGCCCCTCAAGACCCATGCCCTCAACGCCCCGGACCGCACTGCGCTGTCCGGGGCGCGCCGGATTGTCGTCAAGGTGGGCTCGTCCTCGCTGACGTCCATCAAGGGCGGGATCTCCGAAGAGGCCCTGACAGCCCTCGCCGACGCCCTGGCGCACAAGCGCAACGCCGGCACCGAGATCATCCTGGTGTCCTCCGGCGCGATCGCCGCCGGCCTCGCCCCGCTGGGACTCGAGAAGCGCCCCCGCGACCTCGCCACCCAGCAGGCGGCTGCCAGTGTGGGCCAGGGCCTGCTGATGGCCCGGTACACCCACGCTTTCGGGGCTCACGGGGTCACGGTCAGCCAGGTGCTGCTGACCGCGGAAGACCTCGTGCGCCGCAGCCAGCACACCAACGCGTTCCGTGCGCTGAACCGGCTGATGAACCTCGGAGTCGTCCCCGTGGTCAACGAAAACGACACCGTGGCCACCCACGAAATCCGCTTCGGCGACAACGACCGGCTCGCGGCCTTGGTGGCCCACCTGGTCCGCGCCGATGCGCTGCTG
>JBKPBZ010000170.1:0-20083 GCA_046727115.1 Actinomycetota bacterium
GGGCGAGGACCGCAGCGCCGGGCAGTTTGCGCAGCGCAGGGCGAGGACCGCAGCGCCGGGCAGTTTGCGCGGCGTACAGCACGGAGCGCGTCGCCTGGCACGCAAATTCCATCCAGCGACGCCCATTCCGGCCGACGACGCGCAAGTTACCTGGCGCGGCCGGTAGTCGGCTGTCGGGGGGTATGTTGAGCAGCGCAGGGCGAGGACCGCAGCGCAGGGCACGGAGCGCAGCGCAGCCCCGGGCCGGGCAGGGCAGGGACCGCCGGGCAGGGCGCGGCGCACTGCAGCAATCGCCTAGGTCTGTGGGAGGCCTTCCACGGCGGTGGCCACGGCGGCCCGGATGGCGCGGTGCAGCTCCCCCAGCCGGTGCCGGTCCGTGCGGACTTCGATGATGCTGCGGCCCTCCAGCGGGCCGGACAGCGCCTCGGCGAGTTCCGCCGTCGTGCCGACCCTGCGGTGCGCCACGCCGTAGGCCGCGGCCAGCGCGGCGACGTCCACCCGTTGCGGCGTGGCGAAGAGGCGTTCGACGGCGTCGCCGTAGCGCCCCGCCGCGGCGACTGCGCCGTGCTCCAGGAGCCCGAAAATGGCACCGCCGGCATCATTGAGCACCACGATCCGCAGCTGCGGATCGGCCTCCCCGGCGCCGAGCAGGAGACCCCCGGCGTCGTGCAGGAACGTCACGTCCCCCATGAGCACGGTGGTTTCCTGGCCCCCGCCCAGCGCGATCCCCGTGGCGGTGGAGGTGGTGCCGTCGATCCCGGCCAGGCCGCGGTTGGCGAACATGGTGGCCTGCGGTTCCGCGGGCGGCGCCCCGGCGAGGTCGACGTCGCGGATCCCGTTCGAGGAGCCCAGTACCAGCTGCCCGCGGGCCTGCTTCCAGACCTCGGCGCCGACCGACGGGCCGGTCGGCGCGGGGGACGCGGCCAGGATCAGGTCTACGGCGTGCTGCGCGGCGGCTCCTGCCAGCAGCCAGGCGTCGAGCCAGGCGGCGGCTCCGCGGCCGGCGAATTCCGCCAGGTCCGCCAGGGTTTCCAGCGGCAGTTCGGTGCGGCGGCCCGGTTCGTACCAGGCCACCGGGACGGGCTGGTACAGGGCCGAGGGGACATCGGCCCGCTCCAGCAGCGCGCTCACCGGCCGGGAGAGCGTCGGCCGGCCGAAGAGGACCACCCGCTCGATCGGCTGGGCCGAATCCGCGCCGAAGTGGTCGATCAGCAGCCGGTAGGGCCCCACTGCGTTGGGGCCGAAGCGGGCGTTGGAGGACGGTTCGGCCAGCAGCGGCAGGCCGTGCGCGCGGGCGAAGGCCTCGGCGACCGGACCGGCGTCGTGCCCGGCCAGCACCACGGTGCGCCGCTCCGGCAGTGCCGTTGACGCGGCCGGGAAGTCCAGCGCCACGGGGCTGCGGGCGGCCCGGTATAGCCCCCGTCCGGCGGCCGCGGGCAGCCCGTCGCCCACGGCGGGGACCAGCGGGTCACGGAAGGCAAGGTTCAGCTGCACCGGCCCGGGAGGGGCGTCCTCGAAGGCTCCGGTGGCGGCGCTGAGGGCGGTGTCCACGGCGCGCTGGGGATCGCTGCCCGCGGGCACGTCGACGGCGAAGCGGACGTGCTCGCCAAAGAGGTCCAGCTGCACGGTGGTCTGGTTCGCCCCGGTCCCGCGCAGTTCCTCGGGCCGGTCCGCGGAGATGACCACGAGCGGCACCGCGGCGTGGTTGGCCTCCATCACGGCCGGCAGGAGGTTGCCGACGGCGGTCCCGGACGTGGTGAGGACGGCGGCGGGGGCACCGGCGGACAAGGCGAGGCCAAGGGCCGTGAAGCCGGCCGAGCGCTCGTCGATCCGGACCAGCAGCTCCACCCGTCCGGCGGCTTCGGCCTCGGCCAGGGCGTAGGCCATGGGCGCCGAGCGCGAACCCGGGGACACCACCACCTGGCGCACACCGGCGGCGAGCAACGTGTCGACGGCGATGCGCGCCGCCTCCACCGCGGTCAGGCCGCCGGAGGTGGACGCGGCGGCAGCGGATTCCGCCGGGCTCACATGTTCTCCGGCGTTTCGATGCCCAGCAGTTCCAGGCCGCCGGAGAGCCGGCGCAGCACCAGCGCGCACAGGGCCAGCCGCGAGTCCCGGACGGATTCCTCGGCCTTGAGCACCGGGCACTGGTCGTAGAAGGTGGTGAACAGCTGCGCGAGCTCAAAGAGGTAGCCGCAGAGCCGGTGCGGCTCGAGCGCGTCCCGGACCTTGTTCAGCGTCGCGTCGAACTCCAGCAGGTGCAAAGCCAGTGCGCGTTCTGCGGGTTCGACGACGGCGATCGCCGTGGCCGGCCCGCCCTCCCCGGCTGCCGCGATGCCAGTTGCCTGGGTGCCGGCTGACGTGCCGCCGTCGGGGGCGCCGGTGACCTGCTCCAGCACCCCGGCTTTGCGCAGGATGGAGCGGATCCGTGCGGCGGCGTACTGCACGTAGGGTCCGGTGTTGCCGCTGAGGGCGAGCATGCGGTCGAAGTCGAAGACGTACTCGGTGTCGTGGCCGGTGGAGAGGTCGGCGTACTTGACGGCGCCGATGCCCACCTGGCGGGCGGTCACGGCGCGCTCGTCCTCGCTGAGCTCGGGCCGGCTCGCGTCAATGACGGCACGGGCGCGGTCCACAGCCTCCTCGAGCAGGGCCATGAGCTTCACCGGGGCACCGGAGCGGGACTTGAGTATCTTCCCGTCCTCGCCGAGCACGTTGCCGATCTGCACATGGACGGCCTGGACCGTGTCCGGCAGCCAGCCGGCGTCCCGGGCGGTGGCCATGACCATGCGCAGGTGGACGTTCTGCGGAGCGCCGACGACGTAGAGGATCCGGTTGGCCGCCAGGTCGCGGACCCGGTAACGGATGGTGGCGAGGTCGGTGGTGCCGTAGCCGTAGCCGCCGTCGGACTTGCGGATGATCAGCGGCAGCGGATCCCCGTCGCGGCCGGTGAAGCCGGCGGGGAAGGTGCACAGGGCGCCGTCGCTGATCCGGGCGAGGCCGCGTTCCTCCAGTTCCTGGCACAGCTGTGCCAGATGCGCGTCGTAGGAGCTTTCGCCGGCGATGTGGTCATCGGTAAGGCTGATGCCCAGCGTGGAGTAGATGGCGTTGAAGTAGCGCTTGGACTGCGCGACGAGCCGCTGCCACACGGCGAAAGTCTCGGCGTCGCCGCCCTGCAGGGCCACGACGCGGAGCCGGGCACGGGTGGCGAAGCCGTCCTCGTCGGTGGCGGAGGCATCGAACTTCGCCCGGGCGGCCTGGTAGAACGCGCTGGGGTCCTCCACCAGCAGTGCCGCTTCCGGGGAGTCCTCGCCGATCTCCAGCCAGTGTTCGATCAGCATGCCGAACGGGGTTCCCCAGTCGCCGATGTGGTTCTGCCGGATCACGGTGTCGCCGAGGGCCTCGAGCACCTTGACCAGGCTGTCCCCCACCACGGTGGTGCGCAGGTGGCCGACGTGCATTTCCTTGGCGACGTTCGGGGAGGAATAGTCGACGACGACGCGCTGCGGTGTCGCGGCCGGCGTCACCGCGGTGGCCTTGGACGCGGCCTGGACCGACTCCGCATTGAGCAGTTCCTCGATCCAGGTGCCGTCAAAGCTCAGGTTGATGAAGCCGGGCCCGGAGATTTCCACGCTGGTGCAGATGCCGTCCAGGTTCAGGGCGTCCACGATTTTCGCGGCGGCTTCCCGCGGCGGCAGGCCGGCTTTCTTGGCCAGGGCCATGGCGGCGTTGATCTGGATGTCGGCGAACTGGGAGGGCCTGACCACCGGGTCCGCCTGCCGGAACTCTTCGCCGAACGCGGTGGCAATTGCAGCCTGGACTCTGGGGACAACCAATTCGGCCGGATTATTCACAGTCCCAAATTATCAGTTCGGGCCTGCCCGGGTTTCTCCCCCTCCCGCAGCCCGGAACAACGCGGGGTCAGATCGCGCCCATGTGGCGTCCCACCATGGGCGCGAAGTGACCCCGCGTTGCAGTGCCGGCGGGTGGCTAGCCGTCGGTGCGGAACACCTGGACCACGGACGGACGCGGGGCGCGCACCTGGCCGGGCTTCGGCGTCGCGCCGGCGGCGACGTAGTCCGGGAAGTAGGAATGCTGCTCGGCGAAGGTGCCTTCCTCGCCCGGGTGCTGAACGGCAACGAAGACAGTACGTTCCTCGTCGTGGATGACCGGGCCGCAGGTCTCGGCGTCGCGCGGGACGGCCAGGAACTGCTCCACCTTGCCGCGTTCGGCACCGTCCAGGGTCACCTTGAAGAGCCCGTCGGCGTAGCCGATGCTGGAGGGCGCGCCGTCGGTGGAGATCCACAGGTTGCCCACGGAATCGAAGGCCACATTGTCCGGGCAGGAGATGGGTGAGACCTGGCTGGCGGGGAACCCGGCGAAGTAGGCGGTGGAGTTCTTGGCCGGATCCCCGCAGACCATCAGCAGGTTCCAGCCAAACGTGGTTGAAGTCTGGTCCCCGGTCTCGGTGATTTCGACGATGTGGCCGTCGCGGTTGAGGGTGCGGGGGTTGACCTCGGTGGCCCCTTCCTTGCCGGGCTTGCCGCGGTCCGCGTTGTTCGTGCAGACGACGTAGACCTTGCCGGTGTGCAGGCTGGGCTGGACGTCTTCGCAGCGGTCCATCTTGGTGGGGCCCACCTTGTCGGCGGCGAGGCGGGTGTACACGAGCACCTCGTCCACGGACATTCCGGCCACCTTGGACTGCCCGCCGACCACGAGGGGCAGCCATTCCCCGGATCCGTCGAAGGCTCCGTCGGCCGGAAGCTTGCCCGCGCCGTCGAACCCGTCCGGCGAATCGCCTGTGAACTTGGCAACATACAGGTCGCCCTCCGAGAGCAGCGTGAGGTTGTTCCTGCGGTCCTCCGCCGTTTTGCCGGGCCGGTAGGTGCCGGCCGAGACGAACTTGTACAGGTAGTCGAAGCGCTCGTCGTCGCCCATGTAGGCCACCACGTGCCCGGACTTGGCGACGATTACGTTGGCGCCCTCATGCTTGAAGCGGCCCATCGCGGAGTGCTTGCGGGGCGTGGAGGAGGGATCGAACGGGTCCACTTCCACGATCCAGCCGAAACGGTTGGCCTCGTTCTGGTAGCCGGGATTGCGGGTGTCGAAGCGCGGGTCGTCCAGTTCCCACTGGCGGGCGGTGGGCTTGCTGGTCAGGCCGTAGCGCTTGTCGGCGTCAGAGGTTCCAGGCGTTGTGAAATAGCCGTTGAAGTTTTCCTCGCCGGACAGGATGGTGCCCCACGGGGTGGTGCCGCCGGAGCAGTTGCCCAGCGTGCCCTTGACGGACCGGCCGGAGGGATCCGCTGCGGTCTTCAGGAGCGCGGATCCGGCGGCCGGGCCGTCGAGCTGGTAGGTGGTGTCGGTCAGGAAGCGGCGGTTCAGGCCGGCGCCCCGGACGTAGTTCCAGGGCTTGTTCGTGTTCCTGCGCTCCAACTCGACCACCGTGAGGCCGTGGGCTGCGCGGCCGATCGCGCGCGCCTCGGCGGCGTCGAATCCGGCCGGCAGCATGATGGACTCGTTGGTGTATTCGTGGTTGGTGAAGAGCACGGCCCGGCGGCCCTTGGAGCCGTCGAGCGGCAGGATGTCCGTGTAGTCGTTGTTGTAGCCGAACTGGCGGGCCTGCGCCGCGGCACTCTGGCGATCGAGGTCGAAGGCCGGCGAGTCCTTGAAGAGCGGGTCGCCCCAGCGGATGACCGGCTGCCAGGTGAACCCGGCCGGGACGGTGAGCTGGTCCACGGCGGCGTCCACCGGAGCGATGGCGGTGAACTGCAGCTTCGATTTTCCAAACCCGTCCTTGGCGGCGGCGGCGAGCCCCGGGCCGCCATCGGCGGCAGCGGGTCCGGCGGATGTCACCGCGTTGCCGAAGGCGACGGCGAGCGCGCCGGCGGCGCCGAAGCCCAGGGCGGCGCGGCGGGACATCGTGGCGGAGGCGATGTCGCGGAAGTAGCTGTTGGTGCTGGTGTTGCAGACCTCGCCGGAGCAGGCGTTGTCGCATTTCAGCGCGCAGGTAACCGGGCTTCGCTTGCCTTTGGTGTGGCCAAGCATGGGGAGCAGGGAGAATGTGCGTCCGGAGGAGACAGACATGGAGAGACCTTCCATGGGGTGAGTTGCGGTCGCGCCCACCCTTCCAGCCGCTGGCTACCGAGAGGCGTCTCCCAGATGAAGCTGCGGTGAATCCTCGGCGTGCCCGCCGAACCCGTCGGTTGCTCCGTAAACGCCGTTTTCAGGGTCCTGAAGGGCCGTTACGGAGCAGTCGATGCGGCCAGCACCGCGTGCACACGCCGCAGCCGGTCCAGCCACCAGTCCCGGCGATCCGGTGCGGCGGCGTGGGCGTCCAGCAGTTCCGGCGCGGGGCGGACGTCGCGGAGGGTGATGGCGCCGTCGTCGGGAACCAGTGAATCCTGCGCGACGTCGGCGGCGAGCAGCGACACTGTCCCCAGGCCGCAGGCGTACGGCAGTTCGGGCAGGGCGGCGGCGAGGGCCAGGCCGGCCCGGATGCCCACCGAGGTGTCCAACGCCGAACTCACGACGGCGGGCAGCCCCGCCTGCGCCACGATCTGCAGGGCGCGCCGCACTCCCCCGAGCGGGGCGACCTTGACCACAATCAGGTCCGCGGCGCCGGCGCGGGCCACTTTGAGGGGGTCCTCTTCCTTGCGCACGCTCTCATCAGCGGCAATCAGCACGGGCACGCCGGCGGCCCGGAGCTGCCGCCGGACCTCGGCGAGGCCCGCGATCTCCGGCACGGGCTGTTCGGCGTATTCGAGCCCGACGGCGGCGAGCCGTCTGAGTGCCGTAACGGCCTCCGGCACGTCCCAACCGCCGTTGGCGTCCACCCGGATCGCGGCGTCCGGCAGGGCCTCCCGGACGGCCGCCACCCGGGCGGCGTCGTCGGCGAGGCTCTGGCCGCGTTCCGCGACCTTGACTTTAACCGCGTCCACCCGGCCAAAGCGGGCCAGGATCTCGGGCACCTGGCGCGCCGGCACGGCAGGGACAGTGGCGTTGACCGGGATGCTGTCCCGCAACGGCGCCGGGAACCCGGCCCAGCCGGCCTCGATCGCGGCCGCAAGCCAGCGGGAGGCCTCGGTGTCGTCGTACTCGGGGAAGGGAGAAAATTCGCCCCAGCCCAGAGGCCCGCGGAGCAGCAGGGCCTCGCGCTGCAGGATGCCCCGGAACTTCACGCGCATCGGCAGGCTCACCACGTGGGCGCCGGCCAGGAGTTCGTCGAGGCCGGGCAGTGGCGCGACAGGAAGTGCCGGGGGGTCCAGGGGGAGGGCGGGCATGGTGCCACTGTACTGGTATGCCGTAGTCCGATGCCGCACCGGGGACGCACTACGGGACGCGAAGCGCGGGGGTCGCAGTACAGGGAGGCGAATGAGGTCCTTGATGGGCCGGCGATGACTGGGGGTGAGTCCCTGGTCCAGGAAACTCGTCTTCGCCGGCCCCGCTCAAGGAGCGTAGTACCGGGGGATAATCCGCTCCGGCACAAACGACTCTATGAGTCCCGGCCCGGCAGGACCCGAGTAGCGAGTACTCGATTATTTGGGTGCACAACACCCGGCGCGCGCCCGGCCTTCAGCTGGCGCGCAGGGTTCTGTGGGACTCTTAATGGCATGACTTTTCGGCAGGAACGCACCCACTGGGACCCGTCTGCCCGAGTCCACGAAACACAGCTCACGGAAACACAGCTCCCGGAAGCGCAGCTGCTCACCGCAGGGCCGCCCGAGCCTCCGGAGCGCCGGCCCCGAGCCCGCCGGACACCGGATCCGCAGGCCCAGCGGTCCCCCGGCAAGGCCACGGCCGCCTTGTTCGTGCTGGCCACGGTTGCCTGCATCGCCGGGTTGGCCGCCACCTACATCTTCTTTGTCCGCACCACCACCGGACAGTTCATTGACGAATCGGCCCTCGTCGAAGCCGTCGAGCTCAGCGGTACCGTGGGCAAGGCCGCCACGAAACTCCTGGACTGGCTCCCGGCGCTCTCTGTGGTGATCGCGTCAATCGTGGTGGTCTTCGTAACCATCCTGCGGCGCCGCTGGTCTGCGGCCGGGATCGCGATTGCCGCCTGCGTGGGCGCCAATGTGGCAACGCAAATCCTGAAGGACCTGCTCCCGGTCCGGCCATACCGCGGCGTTGAGACACTGGAGCTGAATTCGCTGCCCTCGGGCCACACCACGCTGGCCGCCTCGGGGGCCGCCGCCGTGTTCCTGCTGGTCTCGCCGCGCTGGCGGCCGCTGGCCGGCTATCTGGGCGGCAGCTTCGCGGTCGCCACGGGCGTCTCCACCCTGATCAACCAGTGGCACAGGCCCGCCGACGTCGTGGCAGCCTTCCTGGTGGTGGGCGTCTTCATGATCCCGGCCGGGTGGCTGATCATCCGCCGGGGCCCGCGCTGGAACGTCTGGGACGGCTACGGCGGGCACTGGGCATCAGCCAGGGTGTGGGTGCTGCTTCCGGTCCTCACCGGCCTTGCCGCTGCCGGGGTGGCGGCCTATGCCTTGCTGAGCATCGGCCCGAGCGGGCAGATCAGCACCATCAGTTACTTCTGGGCCGGAACGTCGCTGATCATCATTGCTGGCTACCTCGCCACGGTGGCCGGCGTGTGGTTGTTCGGCCTGGCCGCGGCCCGTCAGTAGTTCCGGCGGTGCTTAAGGCGCGGAATGGTCACGGCGAACACAGCGGCGGCGGCGAAGCCGATCACACCGGTCGCAGCCACGCCAGCCCCCAGGGCCGCAACGGCGGTGACGGCTGAGAGCAGCACGGGACCGCCGGTGGCGCCGGCGTCGGCCATGAAGCGCCAGATGCCCAGGAACTGGCCGCGGCCGTTGTCCGGCGAGAAATCGGCCCCGAGGGTCATGTTCAGGCCGGAGCTGATGCCGTTGCCGAAGCCGACCAGGAGCGCGGCCAGCATGAGCGAGACGAATCCCGTGCTGAGCGGGATCAGCAGCATGGCCGTGCCCATGATGAGCGTGGACGGCACGGCCACCCATTGTCGGCCCTTGCGGTCCATCAGCTTTCCGGCCGGATAGAACACCAGCATGTCGATCGCCCCGGAGATCCCGTAGATCAGGGAGGCCTGGGTGGGGTCCAGGCCCAGGTGGTCGGCCCACAGCGGGATGACCACCTGGCGCGAGGCGCGCAGCGCGCTCAGCAGCAGGACCCCGGCCCCGACGCTCAGGAACACCCCGGCGTGGGACACCGCGATGCTGCGCATGGTGGGCTGTTGCGCCGGGATGCCGTCGGCCGGAAGCGGCTTCGCCTCGAGGTCGGGGATGGTGACGGACACGGCCGCCGCGGCGGCCATGGCCACGACGCCGGCCCAGAAGGCCCCGCTGATGCCGGCAAACTGCATGATGGCGGCGCCGATAAAGGGGCCGATGAAGATCCCGATCCTGTTGACTCCACCGAGCGTGGACAAGGCCCGCGCCCGGACCATGACCGGCACAGCCTCGGTCAGGTATTTCTGCCGCGCCAGGCTGAAGACGCTGGCGGCCATGCCGACCACCACCATCGCCGCCCCCAGCACCCAGAGGCCGCCGGAAAACAGCGGAGCGACCGCTGCCCCGGCGAGGGCGACAGCGCTGGCGGCCGCGGCCCCCACGATCGCCCAGCGTTCCCCGAATTTCAGCGTGATCAGTGACGCCGGCAGGTTGAAGAACCAGGACCCGAGGCCAATCAGCGTGACAATCAGCGCAGCCCCTGGCACGGAGGCGCCAAGATCGCGGGCGGACAGGGCCACCACGGGAAGGATCGCGCCCTCGCCCAGGCTGAACATGAGGGCCGGCCCGAACGCGGGAACGGCGATGCTGCGGAGGCTGAAGGGGGCGAGGCGTGTGGTGGTCATCCCCTTCATCCTAGGCATCCGCCGGGGCCCTCCCTGACTTAGGCGTCGAAGTGGGTACGCACTTCGACGCTGGTGAGGTTCCGGAGCACGTCCGCAGCGACGTCACGGAGCTTTTGGTTCCGGTTGCTGGATACCCGGGTCAGGATGGCCACGGCCTCGTCCTGGGAGCAGCGGTTCTGCGCCATGATCACACCACAGGCGAGATCTATGGAGGTGCGGTTTTCCATGGCGGCCTGCATGTCCTCGGCCCGGGACTGGGCGGTCCCGATGCGCACGGCCAGGCGCAGCGCACGCCCTGCCAAGTCCGCGAATCCGGCCGCCTCGGCGATGGTCGCCTCCGTGAAAAGTCCGGTTTCCGCCGCGAAGAAGTTCAGTGCCGCGGCCGCGTCCTCACCGATTTCCAGGGGAACACCCAGGGTGCTGCGGCACCCGTTGGCGGCAAGCTGGCGCTGGTAGTCGGGCCAGCGGGGATCGGTATCCACGTCCGCCAGCAGGACCACAGCCTTGGTGCGCAGGGCCTCGACGCAGGGGCCGGAACCTAAGCTTTGCTCAATGCGGTCCAGGACCACGGCGTGAGGGCTGCTGCCCGCGACCGTCATGGTCCGTTTCCGGCGCTGGAGCGTCACGCCACACTCAATCTCGGCGCCGGTCATGTGGCTCAGCGAGGCGGCCGAAAACTCCGCGAGACGATTCAGGAAGTCGTCGACGTTTTCGGTCCCCAGGAGCAAGTCCTGCAGGTGCCGGGCGGCGTCGTCCCCGACGTAGTGGTTGGCCATGCTCAAATGTACCGCGGAGTCCTGCGTGGGCGCGCTTAGATGTAGCCGTCCACGATTGCCGCGGCGATCTCACGGTAGGCGCGCCGTGTCTCGGGGCGAAGCACGTCGAGGGTGACGAGGTCGCCGTCGGCCACGCCGCGGTCGTGCGGAACCGCGATCAGCTGGCGGCAGATGCCGGACAGGTGTTCCTCGATAGCGTCCTTGTCCACCCGGCTGGACACCTCGTCCTTGTCGGTGATGACCACGACGGCGTTGCGGGCCAAATCTTCGTAACCGTGGCTGGCCAGCCAGTGAAGGGTGCTGCGGGCCCGCTTGGCGCCGCTGACCGCATAGCCGGCAGCGATGATCAGGTTGTCCGCCGACTGCAGGATGCCGCTCATGGCATTGTGCGTCACGCCCGTGCCGCAGTCGATCAGTGCCACGGAATAGTAGGCGGAGATGAGCTTGCGGATCCGCAGGTATTCCTCTGCCGTCAGCGAATCCGATACCTCGGGATCCTGTTCACCGGCTATGAGGTGCAGCCTGCCGGCATGGTGCATGTAGCGGGCCAGGGCCGTGAGGGAATCGACCGACTCGATGTTCCTGAGCAGGTCCGTGATGGTCCGCGGGCTCTGCTGCTGGTAGATGCCCTCGCCGAGGGCGCGTTCGACGAGGTCGCCGGAATCGGGGTTAGCGTCGATCGCGCACGGGGGATCGCCCCGGAACTCCGCCAGGGTCAGTCCGACGCCAACCGTGGTGGAGGTCTTGCCGATCCCGCCCTTCAGGCTCAGGACAGCCGTGTTGTAGCTGCCTTGGAGCTGGCGGGAAATGCGCCGGGCCAGTTCGTCTTCCTCACGCTGCCTGGCACTCGGGCCCAGGTTCAGCCCGCCGCCGGTCATGTTGTAGAGCGCCCCGCGGAAACCGCCGACGGGCCGGGGCTTCTGTTCGCGGACAAAAAGACCAGGGGAACTAATGAAGTCGGGCACCGGGGCGTCGGCCAGGGCCGCCGCCCTGCTGGCCGAACGCGTGGAACGGGTGGGCTGGGCGGGCACGGCAGGAGCGGCCTCGGGGGCAGGCGGCTTCAGCATGGGGTCCTTGGACGGTTTTTGGGGCTGCGGGCGCGCGGGCGCGTCGGCTGCGGCGGCGGCCTCCGCCCAGGAACTGCTGGGGGCTTTCGGGCGCTGGTCGGCCTCGTTGCTGGAAATGATAGGCATGGTTCCTGTCCAGGCGTCGGAGTCGTCGCCGCGGCGGCGGTCTCTCCGACGCGGGAGTTGGGCCTGCTCTGCAGCTGCTTCAGCTTCAGCGAGGGCGTTGGCGGTCTTGTTTTCGACCGGTTCTGGCATGTTTGTTCCCCCCAGGGATCACAGCGCAGACCGCTGCAGTGCTCGATTGAGATCGTTCAAGGAACAAGTCTAGGGGCAGTAATGAGCACACTTACCATTACTGCCAGGATCCTGGCCCTAGCGGTGGGCCCCCGTGTCCTGCAGGCGCTTGATAAACCAGCGCGACTGTTCGGGACCGTACGGGAGGATCGGGATGGCCTTGGTTGCGTCGTCCGGGGTTTCCCGGGTGGCCTGGATTGCCTGCCGGACCGCGGTGGTCATGGTGTTGGCCATGGTCTTGACGAACTGGTCCGAGCACGGTTCGCCGTGGCCGGGGATCAGGAATTCATAGCGGTGCCGCAGCGCGGAGAGGTGCCGGAGGGCGTCGGCCCAGTCTTCCGGGAACGAGTCCTCGAAGGACGGGTGGGAACCCTGTTCCACGAGGTCGCCGGCGAAGAGGGTGCTCGCCGTGCCGACCAGGAGGTCACCGTCGGTGTGGCCGCGGCCCAGATAGAACAAGGTGGCGGTCTGCCCGCCAAGATCCACGAGGACGGGCTGGTCCTTCACGATGGCGTTCGGAACCACCAGCTCGGCGTCGGAGCCCTGTCCGGCCGCCATTTCCGGTTCCGCCGAGGCCACGAACCGGCGCTGCTCGTCGCCGTTCTCCTCGATCTCAGCAGCGCAGTTCTCGTGCGCCCAGAATTCCGTGACACCGTCGTCGGCGAAGACCGCGTTGCCGAAGAAGTGGTCGTAGTGAGCGTGCGTGTTGACGACCACCAGCGGCAGCCCGGTCTTTTCCCGCACGGCCGCCAGGATCTCACGGCCCTGCCGGGGCCCGCCGCCGGTGTCAATGACCATGGCGCGCTCGGTGCCGACCACCAGACCCGTGTTGAGCAGGGAACCTTGAGTTGTCAGTACGTAGTTGTCCGGACCGACCTCGAGCCATCGTGACATTGCATCTCCGTATTTCCGACGCTTTTACGGCGTTGTTTGTGCGGTCTTGTTGGTGCGGTGTTTGGTGCGCTGCACAGGCCTCGATTCTACCCGTGTCGGCTGGCAATTCCCTTCAGGGCATGCCCGTCCCGCCCCTGTGGCGGCTCTGTCCGGAGGCTCTCGTCTTGGCCCGCGCCGCGGAGTAGCCTGTGGCCTACTTCCGTCAATAAGCCAATGCTCCACCGAACGATTGGGGGTGGCTGCCGTTGAATGCCGGTACTTCCCTGGAGCGGATGGTGTTCTTCAGCGATGCCGTCTTCGCCATCGCCCTGACCCTCCTGGCCCTGGACCTGAAACTGCCCGAGGGCATCCCAGCGGAGCAGTTGGACAGCGCCCTGGTCGCGGCTTGGCCGCAGTTGCTGGCGTACGCCCTGTCCTTTGCCATCATCGCCAAGACGTGGATGTCCCACCATTCCGATTTTGCCCTCATCCGCCGCTTCAATGCGAACCTGGCCTGGCTGAATCTGGCCCTCTTGTTCTTCATTGCCATGCTGCCCGCTCCGACGTCGATACTCAGCGACTACGGGGACGACCCCACACCGTGGCCCAGCGTTTTGTACGCCGCCAACATTGCCGCGGTCTATCTGATGCTGGCGGCCATCTGGGGCTACGCCAAGCACGCCGGGCTGATGGACCGCGAGATGGCCGCCCACGTGCACCGCCGCATCTTTTACGCGCGCCTGGCGGTGGCCTTGGTCTTCCTCTTCTCGATTCCGGCGGCGTTCGCCCTCAACGCCTACACGCCGTTTTTGTGGCTGCTGCTCCTGCCGGCGTCGTGGCTGGCGCGGTGGCTTTCCGCCCGGGCAGGTAAGGGGGCGGGGACTGCGCAGCACTGACCGTGCGGCCCCCGCCCACCCGGGAATCCCGGGCGGGTGCTCACATGTCCGCGAGCGCCGACCCCGGGTTCTCGATCGCGTCGGCGACATAACGCAGGAAGCCGCCCGCGGTGCCACCGTCGCACACCCGGTGGTCGAACGTCAGGGTCAGTTCGGTGACCTTGCGGACCGCGAGCTCGCCGTTGACCACCCAAGGCTTGTCGATGATCCGCCCGACGCCCAGGATCCCCACTTCGGGGTGGTTGATGATCGCGGCGGATCCGTCAACCCCGAACACGCCGTAGTTGTTCAGGGTGAAGGTGCCGCTGCCCAGCTCCGCCGGGGTCGCCTTGCCCTCACGCACGACGGCGGTGAGGCGGCGGATCTCGGCGTCCAGTTCGCGGGCGCTGAGCTTGTCAGCGTTCCGCACCGACGGCACCATCAGTCCGCGGTCGGTCTGCGCCGCGAAACCGAGGTTGACGCCGTCGAAGGCCACAATCTCCTGCATCATGCCGCCCGCAACGTCCTCAGTGGTCACGATCCTGGTGTTCAGCTCCGGGAACTTCTTCAGCCCCGCGGTGACGAAACGGGCGATGAAAGCCAGCAGGCCCGGGGTGTTGTGCGGGTCCGCCTTCTTCAGCGCCGCTCGCATTTCCACCAGCGCCGTGGCGTCCACGTCCACCCACACCGTGGCTTCCGGGATCTCGGACCGGCTGCGCGTCATGTTCGCGGCGACCGCCTTGCGCACGCCGCGGACCGCTGTGCGTCCGGAAATGCCCAGCCCGGTACGCGCATCGGTGCCGGACGCCGAGGCCGGAGCTGCCGGCTCCACGGCCGGGCGCTCAACCACCGGTGACGGCTTGATGACGGCTTCGACATCGCGCCGCATGATGAGCCCGCTGGCCCCCGATCCCTGGAGCTCCCCCAAATCAACCCCATGATCGCGCGCCATCCGGCGAACCAGCGGAGAGATAACCGCGCCGAGCTTTCCCGGCACCCGGGTCCGCAGCAGCACCAGGTCATCGGCCGCCTTCTCGGCAGCAGACACCCCGCCGGCAGGCTCAACAACCGAAGTGGCGGCGGCCCGCTTAGGAGCCCGGCTCCGCCGGGCAACCCCATGCCCGCCGGGGGTCCCATAACCGATCAGGACATTCCCGGACCCAGCCTTCTCCTCCTCGCGGTAAGCCTCAGCAGCAACAGCAGCCGGCGAGTCAGCAGGAACGTCAGGCGACGAACCCCTCTCAGGCGACTCGGCAACAGCAGCCGGTGGGGCGGCATCATCCGGGCCGGCCCCGCCGGCACCACCCAAAGCGGCACCACTGGATGAAACAGCGGAGGAGGAAGCACCAACCGGCATCACCGAGATCAGCGGCTTGCCGACGTCGAGCGTCTGGCCGGGCTCGCCGTGCAGCACGGCCACGGTGCCGGCGTACGGGGAGGGCACCTCCACCATGGACTTGGCCGTCTCCACCTCGGCGATCGGCTGGTCAACGCGGATCTCGTCGCCCACGGCCACGAGCCAGTTCACGAGTTCGGCTTCGGTGAGGCCCTCGCCCAGGTCGGGCAGGAGGAATACTTTCGGTTCGCTCATGGTCAGTCTTCCCACTGGAGGTCGTCAACGGCGTCGAGGATGCGGTCCACGCCGGGCAGGTAGTAGTGCTCGAGCTTGGGCGCCGGGTAGGGCACGTCGAAGCCGGTGACGCGGCGGATCGGGGCGGCCAGGTGGTGGAAACAGCGTTCCTGGACCCGGGCGACGATTTCCGAGGCCACGGACGCGAAGCCGTGGGCCTCGGCGATCACCACGGCGCGGCCGGTCTTGCGGACCGAGGCGCAGACGGTCTCGTCGTCGAACGGCACGATCGAGCGGACGTCGATCACTTCCAGCGAGCGGCCTTCCTCGGCGGCGGCCGCCGCGGCGGCGAGCGCCGTCGGGACGGAGGGCCCGTAGGCGATCAGCGTAGCGTCGGTGCCGGGGCGGGCGACGGCGGCCCGGCCCTCGGAGGACGTGCCGCGCTCGGTGTTCGCGGCGTGCTCGGCGCGCAGCGCGTCCAGGTCCACCTGGTCCTTGGACCAGTACAGCTTCTTGGGCTCCATGAACATGACGGGATCATCGGAGTCGATGGCCTCGCGGAGCATCCGGTAGCCGTCGGCGACGGTGGCGGGCGTGAAGACCTTCAGGCCCGCGGTGTGTGCGTAATAGGCCTCGGAGGAGTCGCAGTGGTGCTCCACTCCCCCAATGCCGCCGGCGTACGGCACCCGGATGACCATGGGCAGCTTCACGGCGCCCTTGGTGCGGTTGTGCATCTTCGCGACGTGGCTGACGATCTGTTCGAAGGCCGGGTAGGCGAACGCGTCGAACTGCATCTCGATGACCGGGCGCATGCCGTTCATGGCCATGCCCACGGCCATGCCGACAATTCCGGATTCGGCCAGCGGGGTGTCGAAGCAGCGGCTCGTGCCGAAGGTCTTGGTGAGCCCGTCCGTGATGCGGAAGACGCCACCGAGCATGCCGACATCCTCGCCGAAGACCAGGACCGAGGGATCCGCGTGCATGGCATCAGCCATCGCGGTGTTGAGCGCCTTGGCCAGTGTGATGGTCTGCGGGCCGGTCAGCTCGGCGGTGGCCGCCGCCTTGGCGGCCGCGCGGGCGGTCGCCGCGCTGACGTTGCCGTTCGCCTCGGAGGACGTGGTGATGCTGGGGCTCATTTGCCGGACCCCTTTGCGGTGGATGCGGTTGCGGTGGATGCGGCGTCGCGGGCCAGTTCGTCGGCGAGCATGGCGGACTGTTCTTTCAGCTGTGGGGTGGGGGTGGAGAAGACGTACTTGAAGAGGTCCTGCGGTTCCACCGGGACCTCGTCGCTGAGGCCTTCGCGCAGCTGCGTGGCGACTGCTTCGGCCTTTTCGGCGATCCTGGCGGCGCGGTCATCGTCCAGCAGGCCGCGGTCCGTCAGGTAGGTCTGCATCCGGCTCAGCGGATCCTTGGCCACCCATTCGGCGACTTCGCTGTCCTGACGGTAACGGGTGGCGTCGTCGGCGTTGGTGTGCGCCTGCATCCGGTAGGTGTGCGCCTCCACGAGCAGCGGGCCGGACCCTTCCCGGGCGAGCTTGACGGCCCGGCCCAGGACGGCGAGCAGGGCCACGATGTCGTTGCCGTCCACGCGTTCGCCGGCCATGCCGTAGCCCACGGCCTTGTGGGCCAGCGAGGGCGCAACCGACTGGTGCGCGAGCGGCACGGAGATCGCGTACTGGTTGTTCTGGACGAAGAAGACCACCGGCAGGTGGAAGACAGCCGCGAAGTTCAGGGCCTCGTGGAAGTCACCTTCGCTTGTGGCGCCGTCGCCGCACATGGCCAGGACCACGGTGTCCTCGCCGCGCAGCTTGGCGGCGTGGGCAACACCGACGCCGTGCAGCAGCTGGGTGGTCAGCGGGGTGCACTGGATGCCGACCTTGTTCTTGGCGGGATCGTAGCCGCCGTGCCAGTCGCCGCGGAAGAGCGTCATCGTCTGCACGGGGTCCACGCCGCGGGCCATGACGGCCACGGAGTCGCGGTAGGTGGGGAACAGCCAGTCACCCTCGGCAAGGCACAGTGCGGCGGCAACCTGGCACGCCTCCTGCCCGTGGCTGGAGGGGTACACGGCCATGCGGCCCTGCCGGACCAGCGCGGAGTTCTGGTCATTGACGCGGCGGCCGACGACGAGCTGCTCGTAGGCGGCCAGCAGTTCGGCCTCGCTGGGCAGGCTGTATTCGTGCCCGGGCTGGGTGCCCTGCTCCGTGTGCGGATTCAGGGTGCCGTCGGGGCCGACCATCTGGATCTGGTGCCGGGCCGGGAGCATGTAGTCCTCAACCGTGATGCCGAACTTGCTCACGGCATCACTGGCGGGATTTTGCTGCGCGGCCTGCTGCGTGGGTTGCTGCGCAGCGTGGTCTGCGGAGATCGTCATTGGTCCGTCCTTCTGTAGCCACTAATCTTTCCCAGTATGCCGCCAGCCGCTGTTTCGTATCCACCTCCGCGGCAAACCGTGGAGAAGTCCACATTTTTGCCCTAGTCTGGAAGACGAATCGTAAGTGTGAGCTGGATTACCGGCGGGGGTTGTAGACGAATGGCAGAGCTCGAGGCGGAGCAGGTGGCGGTGCCGCTGGACGACGTGGACCGGAACATCATTGCGGAGCTGACGCGCGACGGCCGGATGTCCGTGACCCAGGTGGCCGAGAACGTCCACATTTCCCGCGCCCACGCCTACACCCGGATCGCCCGGCTCACCGGTGAAGGCGTCCTGACCAAGTTCACCGCCCTGGTGGATCCCATCAAGGCCGGCTTGAAGTCCTCGGCCTACGTCACGCTGAAGGTGCGCCAGCATTCCTGGCGCGAGCTGCGCGAACTTTTGCGCGCCATCCCGGAGGTCCATCACATCGCGCTGGTGGGCGGGGACTTCGATGTCATCCTGCTGGTGCGCGCTGTGGACAACATTGACCTTCGCCGGGTGATCTTCGACCAGCTGCAGTCCATGCCCGGCGTCCTGGACACCCAGACCTTCCTGGTGTTCGAAGACGTGGACACGCGCTAGCTCACGAACGCTTTCATCCAGGCCCGGAGCTCCTCGCCGAACTCCACCCGCTCGGCCGCGATCGAGATGACCGCCTTGAGGTAGCTGAGCTTGTCTCCGGTGTCGTACCGGCGGCCCCTGAAGACCACGCCGTAGACGCCGCTGCCCTCGCAGTCGGACACGGCAAGGGTCTGCAGTGCATCGGTGAGCTGGATTTCGCCGCCGCGGCCGGGCGGGATGTCCTCCAGGACGTCGAAAATTTCCGGATGCAGGACGTACCGGCCGATCACGGCCAGGTTCGACGGGGCATCGGCGACGGCGGGCTTCTCCACCAGCCGGTTGACCCGCACATGGTCCTGGCCCGGCACCACTGAAATGTCGGCGCAGCCGTAGGCACTGATTTCCACGGGATCCACCTCGATCAGGGCCACGACGGAGCCGCCGGTCCGGGCCTGGACATCCATCATGGTGGTCAGCAGCTCGTCCCGCTCGTCGATCAGGTCATCGCCCAGCAGGACGGCGAAGGGCTCATAGCCCACGTGTTGACGGGCGCAGAGGACCGCATGGCCGAGCCCTTTCGGGTCGCCCTGGCGCACATAGTGCAGCGGGCCGAGACGGGAAGCGTGGCGGACGGCCTCCAGCTTGTCGAAATCGCCCTTGAGTTCGAGGGCGTGCTCCAGCGAGGGCTCCCGGTCGAAGTGGTCCTCCAGCGCGCGCTTCTGGCGCCCGGTAACCATCAGCAGGTCCGTCAGCCCGGCCCGGACGGCTTCTTCCACAACGTATTGGATGGCCGGCTGGTCAACCACCGGCAGCATTTCCTTGGGCATTGCCTTTGTGGCCGGCAGGAAGCGCGTTCCCAGTCCCGCCGCGGGTATGACAGCTTTAGTTACAGATCTCCCCAGTCTCATAGCCGAACATTACAAGCGGGTTATGGAAATGAGAATGCTTCGAGGCAAAGACGAGTACCCGGGAAACGAGTTTCCCGGGACCCCGTCGGGCCGCCTGTCAGCCCTTGAATACCGGGCTGCGCTTCTCCTGGAAGGCGCGGAAACCCTCGGCGTAGTCCTCGCTCTTGCACAGCCGTGCCTGCTCCGCGTTTTCCTCTTCCATGGCTTCCCACAGCCCCAGCCGCTGGTCCCGGATGTGGGCCACGAGCTCCTTGCTGGCCCTGAACGCACCGGTGGCGCCGGTGGCAACCCCGGCCACGATGGACCGGGTGTTCTCCAGCAGTTCCGCCGCGGGCATGGCCCGGCTGAACAGGCCCTGCGCCACGGCGTCGGCGCCGCTCATGAGCTCGGCCGTGTAGATCAGATCCAGGGTCCGGTGCATGCCAAGGCGCTCGGTGAAATACCAGTGCCCGCCGGAATCGAGGGTCGCGCCGAGCTTGGCGAACGGTGAGCCGAACTTGGCATTCTCCGCCACGTAGACCACATCCGTGGCCAGCAGCAGGCCCAGCCCCACGCCGAGGCAGGCGCCCTGCGCCGCGGCGAACGTGGGCGCGGGGAAAGCGCTCATTTTCTTGAGCAGCGGCTGGACGAGCCCGCCCAGGTACGCCTGCGCGTCGTCGCTCTCCGGGGTCACGCCGGCAATGTCCCGGCCGGCGCAGAAGGCGCGGCCCTCGCCGCGGAGCAGCAGTGCGCGGACCTCGCCGCGCGCGGCGGCGTCAGCGGCGTCGTCGTACGCCCGGGACAGATCCGCGAGTGCCTGCTCGTCGAGCGAGTTCAGCTTGTGCGGGGCATCGAGTACAACCTCGGCGACGCCGTCGGCGATGGACAGGGAAATCATGGGGCTCCTTGGATTCGAAAAGGCGGTCGCCGAAAAA
>JBKPBZ010000171.1:0-15762 GCA_046727115.1 Actinomycetota bacterium
AGGGCGCGCTGGTAGTAGTCGGTCATGAGCTTCATGTCGCCGACCTTGAGCATCACAGTGCCCATGGTGAGTTCGGCAGGAAGGAGGTCCTGGGTGCTGGCTTCTGCGGTCATTGAAACGCTCCGTGGGTTCTGTAGCCACCGGCTTTCGGTGACTCGGCATACAAGTAAATTACTTGAAGCTTCAATTTATTCCTAATGCCCGGCCTGGTTCCGGTTCACCGGCAGCCCGCGCAACACGAGGTGCCTGAGCCGGCGGAGTGTGGCCGGCTGGCTCCGCGGATCCTCGGCGGTGACCAGCACGTCCGCACGCGCCCCTTCACCGATGGACTCCGCGCCGAGCCACGTCCGCGCCGACCAGCATGCGGCGTCGAGGGCGGCTGCGGCGGGAAGGCCGGCGGCGTGCAGGGCCTGGATCTCGTCCACGATGCGGCCGTGGCCGATCACGCTGCCGGCGTCCGTGCCGGCATAGATGGCCACCCCCGCCTCGTGGGCCTCAAGCACCCGTTCCGCCCGCCGCTCCCACAGCGAGCGCATGTGGGCGGCGTAGCGGGGGAACTTGGCCTCGGCCCGGGCGGCGATGTCCGGAAACGTGGCGATGTTGATCAGGGTGGGCACAATCGGGACGCCCTGTTCGAGGAAGCGCGGCAGGTGCCGGGGCAGCAGCCCGGTGGCGTGCTCGATGCAGTCGATCCCGGCGTCGAGCATGTCATCCAGGGTGTCTTCGGCGAAGCAGTGGGCGGTGACGCGGGCCCCTTCGTCATGGGCGGCCTGCACGGCATCCTTGACCGTCCTGGCGGGAAAGCTGGCGGCGAGGTCGCCGGCGTCGCGGTCGATCCAGTCCCCCACCAGCTTGACCCAGCCGTCGCCGGCGCGGGCCTGCTTGCGCACCGCCTCGACGAGATCCTCGGGGTCGACCTCGACGGCCAGGCCCGGCAGGTAGCGCCGGGTCCTGGCGAGGTGCCGGCCGGAGCGGATGATCCGGGGAAGGTCCTCGCGCTGCTGGAGCCAGCGGGTGTCGTGGACCGCGCCGGCGTCGCGGACCAGCAGCGTCCCGGCGTCGCGGTCCGCCAAGGCCTGGGATTCCGCGGTGGCCTCGGAAACGTCCCCGCCCGGGCCCAGGCCGATATGGCAGTGCGCGTCCACGAGCCCGGGAATGACCCAGCCGTCCAGCACGAGGTCCGGCGCGGCGGCCGGACGGCGGAAGGTCAACAGGCCATCCACCGCCCACAGCCCGCGGCGTTCCCGGTCCGCCGCCGTGAGGATGGGGCCGCTGAACTCGATAATGCCGGTCATGGCCTAAAGCCTAGTCCCACGTCGGTCCGCCGGCCGCGTCATACTCGACAGCCGTCGACGGGTGCGTGGTAGCTTCGTCTACGACCACACGGGTGCCCTTGCAGGGGCTGAGATCGGGCTGACGCAGCCTGCGACCGTTGAACCTGTCCGGGTAATGCCGGCGAAGGAAGTGAGTATTTTCGTGAATACCCAATTGACACAGCACAGCCCTGTCCAAAATGAGTCTGTCCAGATCGAGTCTGCAGCCGCCACCCAGTCGCTGAAGTCCCATTCCCTGGCGTTCACCACGGACCCGGACCATGGCATCCGCGTCCCGGTGACCGAGATCGCCCTGGAACCCTCACCGGGCGGCGTCGGGAACGCTCCGTTCCGGGTCTACCGCACGGCCGGCCCGGGCAGCGATCCGGTCCGGGGGCTGGAGCCGTTCCGGGCGCCCTGGATTGAGGCCAGGGCGGACACCGAAACCTATGCCGGCCGGCAACGGGAGCTGCTCGACGACGGCAAGTCGGCGGTGCGCCGGGGTGCGGCGTCGGCCGAGTGGCGGGGCGGACGCCCGGTGCCGCGCCGCGCGGTGGCGGGCAGGACCGTCACGCAGATGCGCTACGCCCGGGACGGTGTGATCACCCAGGAAATGCGGTTTGTAGCGCTGCGCGAGAACTGCGACGTGGAGCTGGTGCGCAGCGAGGTGGCCGCGGGCCGGGCGATCATTCCCAACAACGTCAACCACCCCGAATCCGAGCCGATGATCATCGGCAAGGCGTTCCTGGTGAAAATCAACGCCAATATCGGCAACTCCGCTGTAACCAGCTCCATCGCCGAGGAGGTCGACAAACTCCAGTGGGCCACGCAATGGGGCGCGGACACCGTCATGGACCTCTCCACCGGGGACGACATCCACACGACGCGCGAGTGGCTCATCCGCAACTCCCCCGTCCCCATCGGCACGGTCCCCATCTACCAGGCGCTGGAAAAGGTCAACGGCGAGGCCAACGCCCTGACCTGGGAAATCTTCCGGGACACCGTGATCGAACAGTGCGAGCAGGGCGTGGACTACATGACCATCCACGCCGGGGTGCTGCTGCGCTATGTGCCCCTGACGGCCAACCGGGTCACCGGCATCGTGTCCCGCGGCGGGGCGATCATGGCCGGCTGGTGCCTGGCGCACCACCAGGAGAACTTCCTCTACACCCACTTCGACGAACTCTGCGAGATCTTCGCGAAGTACGACGTCGCGTTCTCCCTGGGTGACGGGCTGCGGCCCGGCGCGACGGCGGATGCCAACGACGCGGCGCAGTTCGCCGAGCTGGACACCCTCGCCGAGCTCACGCAGCGGGCCTGGGAATTCGATGTGCAGGTCATGGTGGAGGGCCCCGGGCACGTGCCCTTCCACCTCGTCCGCGAAAACGTGGAGCGCCAGCAGGAACTCTGCAAGGGCGCCCCGTTCTACACGCTCGGGCCCCTGGTCACCGACATCGCCCCCGGGTATGACCACATCACCTCGGCGATCGGCGCCACGGAGATTGCCCGCTACGGCACCGCCATGCTCTGCTACGTCACGCCCAAGGAACACCTCGGGCTGCCGAACAAGGACGATGTGAAGACGGGCGTGATCACCTACAAGATCGCGGCCCACGCCGCCGACCTCGCCAAGGGCCACCCGGGCGCCCACGAACGCGACGATGCCCTCTCCAAGGCGCGGTTTGAGTTCCGCTGGCGGGACCAGTTCGCGCTGTCCCTGGACCCGGTGACGGCCGAGGCCTTCCATGATGAGACGCTGCCCGCGGAGCCTGCCAAGACGGCCCACTTCTGCTCGATGTGCGGGCCCAAGTTCTGCTCCATGCGGATCAGCCAGGACATCCGGGACGAATACGGTTCAGCCGATTCGCAGGCGGCCCTGGCGCAGATGGCGGCCGGAATGCAGGCGAAGAGCGATGAGTTCCTCGCCTCGGGCGGCAAGGTCTACCTGCCGGTGCCTGCCGTGGGAGGCCCCGCAGCCTCCTAGGGCAGCCTCCTACGACGCCCGGGCGTGCTGGCGCCGGCTGACCTCGGCGATGTACGAGCGGATGGCCCGGTCCCCATCGGTTGAATCCTGGGGCCGGTGCCCTCCCGGCGCCGTACGGTGCAGGGCACCGGTCTCGCGCAGGTAGCCGGCGATTTCCTCATACAGCGGTTCCCAGCCGCCGGTCAGGACCAGCGTCGGCACCCCGGGCACGATCTGCAGCGGGGCTTCCCAGGGCGGCGCCTGCAGGCGGAGCCGGCGCGCCGCCCGGAGGGCCTCCGGCGTCGTGGCCCCCGGGGCGTCCGCGGCGAACGCGCGGCGGATGAACTCCCGCTGGAAGTCGTCGTCGCTGAGGTTGTGCCGGACGTCGAAGAGCGGCTGCATGAGGGCCCGGTGCGCGGCGGTGGCCGGGAGCTCCGCGGTCAAGGACAGACAGGCCGGCTCCACCAGGGTCAGCGACTGGACGAGGTCGGGCCGTTCGACGGCGGCCATCATCGCGGCGATCGCGCCCTGCGAATGGGCCACCACGTGACCGCCGGCCTCGCCGCGGCCGTCGTCCGCCAGCGACGCGAGCACGATTGCGGCGTCGGCGGCGAAGTTGGATTCGAGCGGTTCCGCGATGGCGTCGAACCCGTGCCGCCGCAGGAACAGGGCGTCGTAGTCCAGGGCCATGCCGTGCTGCTTTGGCCACGCGGCGGCTCCGAAGCTGCCATCCCCGTGGACGAAGACTACGCGCTGCTTGAACATTGTCTAACCCTATGGCACTTCAGTGCTGACGCCGCCGGCGACACAGTCCCGGCGGCCCCCAGCAGGTGCGGCTACTTGCTGCCGCCGAGGAACTTGTCGAAGCCCTTGGGCAGGTTCAGCTGGGACGGATCGAAGTCGCCGCCCTGCTGGCCGAACGACGCCCCGGTGGGCAGGGCCTTGGGGCCGGCGGCACGCCGGGCCTCGGCGTCGCGCAGTTCCTGCGCAGCCTTGGCCGGGTTGCCGGAGCGGGCCTTCTTCTTGGGCGCGGACTTGGCGCCCTTCCGGGCACCGCCCCCACCGCCCATGCCGGGCATCCCCGGCATGCCGGGCATCCCGCCGCCGGCGGCCATCTTCTTCATCATCTTCTGGGCCTGGGCAAAGCGCTCCAGCAGTCCGTTGACCTCGGAGACGTGGACACCGGAACCGCGGGCAATGCGGGCCCGGCGGGAGCCGTTGATGATCTTCGGGGCCACGCGCTCGTGCGGGGTCATCGACCGGACGATGGCCTCGACCCGGTCGATCTCGCGCTCGTCGAACTGCTCCAGCTGTTGGCGGATGTTCTGCGCACCCGGCATCATCATGAGCATTTTCTTCATGGAGCCCATGTTGCGGATCTGCTGCATCTGGGCGAGGAAGTCGTCCAGGGTGAAGTCTTCCTGGTCGGCGAACTTCTTCGCCATCCGGGCGGCTTCATCCTTGTCCCAGGACTTCTCGGCCTGCTCGATCAGGGTGAGGACGTCACCCATGTCCAGGATGCGCGAGGCCATGCGGTCCGGGTGGAAGAGCTCGAAGTCGTCCAGGCCTTCGCCGGTGGACGCGAACATGACCGGCTTGCCGGTCACCGATGTGACGGAGAGCGCGGCACCGCCGCGGGCGTCGCCGTCGAGCTTGGAGAGCACGATGCCGGTGAAGTTGACGCCCTCATCGAACGCCATGGCCGTGTTGACGGCGTCCTGGCCGATCATGGAGTCGATCACGTACAGGACTTCGTTCGGGACGATCGCGCGGCGGATCTGGCGCGCCTGCTCCATCATCTCGGCGTCGATGCCGAGACGGCCGGCGGTGTCCACGATCACGACGTCGTGAAGGGTGCGCTTGGCTTCCTCGACACCGGCACGGGCGACGGCGACCGGGTCGCCGGCAGGGTGGTCCAGTTCGGTGGACGTGGCGCCGGGGTGCGGGGCGAACACGGGCACGCCGGCGCGCTGGCCGACCACCTGCAGCTGGGTGACGGCGTTGGGGCGCTGGAGGTCGCAGGCCACCAGCATGGGGCTGTGGCCCTGGGCCTTGAGCCACTTGGAGAGCTTTCCGGCCAGGGTGGTCTTGCCGGCGCCCTGCAGGCCGGCCAGCATGATGATGGTGGGTCCGGTCTTGGCGAGGCGGATCCGGCGGGTCTCGCCGCCGAGGATCTCAACGAGCTCCTCGTTGACGATCTTCACGATCTGCTGGCTCGGGTTCAGCGCGCCGGAGACTTCGGCGCCGAGGGCACGCTCGCGCACGCGGCCGGTGAACTCCCGGACCACGGGCACGGCGACATCGGCGTCCAGGAGGGCACGCCGGATCTCGCGGACTGTGGCGTCAACGTCCGCCTCGGTCAGGCGGCCTTTGCCACGCAGATTCTTGAAGGTTGCTGTCAACCGGTCAGAGAGTGAATTGAACACGCGCCGTGCACTTCTTTCAGTGGATCTACAGGTGGCGGCCGGTGCGGCACGCCAGCGTCGCGACTGGTGTTCGCCTGAGCGAACCGCCTCGACAACAGGACTCGACTATCTAGGGTACCAAGATGCGCCTTCAAGATGGCATGCTGGCTTAGGTGACCAGCCAAACAACTGTAAAAACCCTGCTCATCCTTGGTGCCTCCGGCGATCTTACGGGCAGGCTCCTGTTGCCAGGACTGGCCCGACTGGTGGCCCGGGGCCGCGCCGACGGCCTCACCCTGGCCGGAGCGGGATCGGACCCCTGGACGCCGGAGCAGTGGCTGGGCCGGATTGAGGAGTCCTTCGCGGACGAGAACGCCCAGGCCGATGCGCACGGCAAGGGGGAACTCAAGCGGATCCGCCAGGAGAGCAGCTACCACCAGCTCGATGTCACGGCCAAGGGCCAGCTCGCCGGGTTGCTCGCGCAGCTGGAGGGACCGGTGGCCGTCTACTTCGCCCTGCCCCCGCGCGTCAGCCAGCTCGCGTGCGAGGCCCTGGCCCCGGAGGACGTGCCCGCCGGCACCCGGCTGGTCATGGAGAAGCCGTTCGGCTCGGACGAGCAGTCCGCACAGCACCTGAACAAGACACTGGCCGCGCTGGTCCCGGAGGACCACATCCACCGGGTGGACCACTTCCTCGGCAAGGCAACCGTCCTGAACATCCTTGGCCTGCGCTTCGCGAACACGTTCCTGGAGCCGGTGTGGAACCGGCAGCACGTCGAAAAGATCGAGATCATTTTCGACGAGGACCTCGCCCTCGAAGGCCGCGCCCGCTACTACGACGGCGCCGGCGCCCTCCGCGACATGATCCAGAGCCATCTGCTGCAGATCATGGCCCTGATGGCCATCGAGCCGCCGGCGTCCGTGCACGAACGCGACCTCCGCGATGCCGTGGCCACCGTGCTGCGGGCCAGCAGCATCAAGGCGCCGTACCGCCAAAACACGCGCCGGGCACGGTACACCGCCGGTTCCATCAACAACCGGAAAGTTCCGGACTACGCCAAGGAGGACGGCGTGGACGCGTCCAGGGGCACCGAGACCCTCGCCGAGGTGCAGGTGGAGATCGACAACTGGCGCTGGCAGGGCGTGCCGTTCATCCTGCGCTCGGGCAAGGCGCTGGGCACAAAACGCAAGGAGGCCGTGGTGACCTTCCGGCCGGTGCCGCACCTGCCGAACGGGTTCACCGGTGTGGACGCCCCCAACCAGCTGCGGATCGGTTTTGGCCCGGATACGCTGCAGTTCGACGTCGACGTGAACGGCCCGGGCGATGTCCTGAGCCTGGACCGGGCCACGTTGCAGGCCGAGCTGAGCGCTTCCGAGCTCCTCCCCTACGGTGAAGTGCTGGAGGGCGTCCTGGCCGGCGATCCGCTGCTCTCGGTGCGGGCAGACACCGCCGAGGACTGCTGGCGCATCCTGGCGCCGGTGCTGAAGTCCTGGACCGCCGGGCATGTCCCGCTGGAGGAATATCCGGCCGGGACCCCGGGGCCGGAGGGCTGGCCGGCGTAGCAGCAGACGACAAAGCGGGCCGGATGCCTTGTGGGGCATCCGGCCCGCTGTGTCAGCGCCGCTGTATCTGTTCCTGTGTCAGTCTCCCGTTCCGGGAGTGGAGCGGGAGCAGCTAGATTGCTGCCGAACCGCGCTCTCCGGTGCGGACCCTGACAGCCTCGAACACATCCATCGTCCAGACCTTGCCGTCGCCGGCCCGGCCGGTGTTCGAACTGGCGATGATGACATCCAGGATGTCGTCCGCCTGTTCGTCGGTGGCCAGGACTTCTACCCGGATCTTGGGCAGGAGGTCCACGTTGTACTCGGCCCCGCGGTACACCTCGGTGTAGCCGCGCTGCCGGCCGTAGCCGCTGGCTGCGCTGACCGTGAGGCCCTGCACACCGTAGGCCTCCAGGCCTTCGCGAATAGCCTCAAGCTTTTCCGGTCGGACGATTGCCGTGATCAGTTTCATGCCCCCACACTTTCCTTACCCGTTGCGTTCTGCTTGCTGCTGGACGCGGCGTCCACCTCTGCGGCGGACACTGAATTTTCGTCTTCGCCCATCGGCTTGCCGGTGATCAGTTCGTGCAGCGGCTGGAAGCTGCCGCCGTGCCCGCCGACGCCGAACTCGTAGGCGGTCTCTGCGTGCAGGCTCAGGTCCACGCCGACGACTTCCTGCTCCTGGGAGACCCGGAAGCCCATGAGCTTGTGGATCGGGAACGCGATGATGAATGTCATCACGGCGGTGAAGACGATGGCCATCAGTGCCGCGAGGCTCTGCGCCACCAGCTGCGTGGTGCCGCCGCCGTAGAACAGGCCCGCGGTGCCCTGGGTCGGGGTGGCCAGGAAGCCGATTGCCACGGTGCCGACAACACCGGAGACGAGGTGGACGCCGACGACGTCGAGCGAGTCGTCGTAGCCGAACTTGAACTTCAGGCCGACGGCGAGCGCGGAGGCCACGCCGGCAGCGACGCCGAGGGCGATCGCACCGAGCGGGGAGACGTTGGCGCAGGCCGGGGTGATGGCGACCAGGCCGGCCACCACGCCGGAGGCGGCACCGAGGGAGGTCGGGTGGCCGTCGCGGAAGCGTTCCACGGCGAGCCAGCCGAGCATGGCGGCGGCGGGGGCGGCCAGGGTGTTGATCCAGATCAGGCCTGCCTGCTCCACAGTGGCGGCGGCACCGGCGTTGAAGCCGAACCAGCCGAACCACAGGATTGCGGCGCCGAGCATGACGAACGGAATGTTGTGCGGGCGGTGGTTCGGGTCCTTGCCGAAGCCCTTGCGGTTACCGATGATCAGGACCAGGATCAGGCCGGCGACGCCGGCGTTGATGTGGACCACGGTGCCGCCGGCGAAGTCGATGACCGGCGCGAACGTCTGGCCGAACCAGCCACTGGCGGAGAAGAGCCCGCCGCCCCAGACCATGAAGGCCATCGGCGCGTAGACGAGGGTGGCCCAGACGGGGGTGAAGACCACCCAGGCGGAGAACTTGGCGCGGTCGGCGACTGCTCCGGAGATCAGGGCCACCGTAATGATGGCGAAGGTGGCCGCGTAGCCGACCTTGAGCAGATCCGCCGGTTCAGTGAAGCCGTGAAGGCCGAAGTGGCTGAACGGGTTGGCGAAGATCTGGAAGAAGTTGTCTTCGTTGCTCGTCGCCATCGAGGCGCCCCACAGGACCCACATGATGCTCACGGTTCCAATGGCGACGAAGCTCATCATCATCATGTTCAAAGCCGACTTGGCGCGGGTCATGCCGCCGTAGAAGAATGCCAGGCCCGGGGTCATGAACAGCACGAGTGCCGCGGCGACCAGGAGCCAAACGAGACCTGCGGTGAGTTCCATGGTCTACGTCCTCTCTTGCAATAGGTGCGGAGTAGTCCGCCGGTCCCAACGCATTATTTGCGTTCTACATCGAGTTTCGCGGGGCCGTGTTTCGCTGGCGGAGGATTTACATTGCCGGGTTGTTACAAGAACCTCCCGGACGTAAATGGTGCGTCTCACACTTGTTACGGTTATGTTTCATCGGATTAATTCCGCGCTTGACGGGCCGCCGCCAGCCGGCCCCGCATCTGCCCAAGGACGAAACGCATCATGACCAACACCTCCCGCCCCGCCGGCGACGCCGCAGCCCAGGTGCCCTCCCGGTCCCCCGGGCGTTCCCGGCTGCCCCGGGACATCAAGGTGATGCTGGTTGCGGCCTTCCTGATCGCGATCGGTTTTGGCCTTGTGGCCCCGGTGCTTCCCCAGTTCGCCACCACGTTCGACGTCGGTGCCACGGCGGCCGCGGTGATCGTGAGCATCTTCGCGTTCATGCGCCTTGTCTTCGCCCCGGCCGGCGGCGCCCTGATCGTGAAGCTGGGCGAACGGCCCGTCTATGTGGCCGGGCTGCTGATCGTGGCCGCGTCGACGGCGGCGTGCGCCTTCGCCCAGAACTACTGGCAGTTGCTGGTCTTCCGCGGCCTGGGCGGGGCGGGTTCGGTGATGTTCACAGTGGCGTCCATGGCGCTGGTGGTCCGGCTCGCGCCGCCGGAAAGCCGTGGCCGGGTCTCCGGGGCCTATGCCTCCGCCTTCCTGATCGGCAACGTCTGCGGCCCGATCGTCGGCGGGCTGCTCGCCAACTTCGGCCTGCGGGTGCCGTTCCTTGCCTACGCTGCCGCCCTGGTGCTGGCCGCCCTCGTGGTGCAGACCCAGCTCAGCCATGTCCCGGCCGCCTCGCGGCAGGCCGGGGCCACGGCCCCGGCGATGGAACTGAAGGACGCGCTGCGGGACAGCGCCTACCGGGCCGGCCTGTTTTCGAGCTTTGCCAACGGCTGGGCCACCTTCGGCGTGCGGATGGCCACGGTGCCGCTCTTCGCCGTCGTGGCGCTCGGCGCGGGACCGGAATCGGCCGGCTGGGCCCTGGCGGTCTTCGCGGGCGGAAACGCGCTGGCCCTGACGTTCTCCGGCCGGCTCGCCGACAGCCTGGGCCGCAAGCCGCTCCTGCTGGCCGGGCTGCTGGTCACCGGCACGGCCACGGCGGCCATCGGGTTCACCCACCAGCTGCCCTGGTTCCTGTTCGCCTCCGCTTGCGCCGGGATCGGCTCCGGCCTGCTCGGACCGGCCCAGCAGGCCGCCATCGCCGACGTGATCGGCAACGAACGCTCCGGCGGCCGCGTCCTGGCCGTCTTCCAAATGGCGTCGGACAGCGGGGCGATCGTCGGGCCAGTGGTGGCCGGGCTCCTGGCGGACCGCCTCGGCTACGGCTGGGCCTTCGGCATCACGGGCGGCATGCTCCTGGCCGCCGCCGCCGTGTGGTTGCCGGCCCGCGAAACGTTCGCCCGGCCCGCTGCGAAGAGCGCCTGACCTGCGGCGGTGCCGCCAGCGGTCCGCCGTGCGGGCAGTCCTGCCCATGGCCGGCCCGCGACCATGGCCAGATCCCTGTCACGGTCCAAGGCCGGGCCCTCCGGGTCAGCGGCGGCCGCCCTGCTTGGCTAAGCTGGGGGCACGTGTAACAAACTTCCGGAGGTAATTCCCCATGGCCAAATTCGACTCTTCCCCCGGGAAAGCCGATAGCCCAGACCCCGCCCAACCCGCCGACGCGGGAAAGAGCGCGGGACAGAGCGCCGGAGAGGACGCGGGAAAGAACGCCGGGAAGAGGAAGCGCACACGGATCCTCGCCGGCGCCGGATTCGTCGCCGTGGCCGCGGCAGCTGCAGTGGTGCTTCCCCTTGCCCTCGGCAGCCCGACGCCGGCCCCGCCGGCTCCTTCCGAGACCGCACAGTCGTCATCACCGGCGGCAATCGCCCCGGCCGAGGTGGGACCGCCCGTCACCTATTACAAACAGCCTGGTCCGCCGGCCGGGTCGCCGCTGGAGAAGGTTGAGCCCCTCAAGGTCGACGTTTCCAGCGACCTCGTGGGCACGTCGCTGAACAAGGGCGCAATGGGGATCTCCCTGGAGGCCACGGACCTGGCCGATCCCGACCTCAGCAGCGATAACGCGTCCATGGTGAAGCTTCTCAAGGAGCTCGACCAGCCGGTCCTGCGCTTTGGCGGCAACGCCGTGGACCGGCGCTTTTTCTGGACGTCCACAGGCGAGGCCGTCCCGGCCGATTACAAGGGCGACAAGACCCACCCGGTCAAGGCCGTGGGACCGGCAGACCTGACCCGGCTGAAGACTCTCCTGGAGGCCGGCGACGCCAAAGTGACCCTCTCGGTGGACCTGGGCCATTACAACCCGGCCCGGGCCGCGGACATGGTCAAGAATGCCTCGCAGATCCTCGGTGACCGGCTGCTCAGCATCACCGTGGGCAACGAGCCCAACGGATTCGTCTTCAACGACGTGAAGACCGACGGCTACAGCCTGGAGCAGTACATCCGGGAACTGAAGGAGTACGCGACCGCAATCTATGCAGTGGCGCCCAACGTGCCCATCTCCGGACCGGGCGCCTTTGACTCGAAGTGGTGGCAGCCGTTCGTCGATGCGGACATCCCGCAAAAGAAGATCCTGACGTTCCACCACTACCCGCTCTCCAACTGTGACGGCAGCCTGCCCCAGGACTCGCCCACGATGGCAAACGCCATGAGCCGGCAGATGCACGACCGTGCCATCGAATACCAGAAGGCGGCCCTCGCGGTGGGTCATGCCGCGGGCCTGGAAACCTGGATTCCGGAAACCGGAATTTCGGCGTGCCCCGGTTCCAACGAAACCTCCCGTACGCACGCATCCGCGCTGTGGGCGGCAGACTATGCCCTCACCGCCGCCCAACAGGGCATCACCCGAATCAGCTACCACAGCTCGATGCTGACGTGCAAGGGCGGCCCGCCCCTGTCCGCCATCTGCAGCGCCGGCGCCTACCCGTTCGGCAACGGCCAGATGTCCGGCCGGGCCAACTTCTTCGGTCTCTCCATGGTGGCCGAGCTCGAGGCCGGCAAGTTCATGAAACTGAACAGTTCCGGCGGCGGCCTGGCGTTTAGCTACGCGCTGCAGAACGCGGACGGCAGCACCAGCGTGGTGATCGTGAATGAAAACGACCCCGAAAAGGCCGCGCAGACCGACGTCACCCTGAACCTGCCGGGCAAGCCAGTCACCGGGACCATGACCCAGCTCAGCGGCCCCAGCTACTCGGCCGAGAACCAGACTGTCATCGACGGCGCCAAGACCGAGCCCCAGCCCGTCGCCAAGCGCGCCACGGTGCCCGGCTTCGCGTACAAGTCCCAGGCCCAGCAGTTCAAACTGACGGCCGGCACAGTGACGGTCCTGAACTTCAAGTACTAGCCACCTGACGCACCAGCCCGCCCCGGCGGGACAACGCGGCGGCAACACAGAGTGCCCCGGTCCACAGGACCGGGGCACTCTGTGTATTGCGGTGCTTTTGTTGCGGTGCGAGCTAGTTCAGCAGCGCATCCACGAAGGCTTCGGCGTCGAACGGCGCGAGGTCATCCGCGCCTTCGCCCAGGCCGATCAGCTTGACCGGGACGCCCAGGGACTTCTGGATGGCGACGACGATCCCGCCCTTGGCGGTACCGTCCAGCTTGGTCAGGACAATCCCGGTGATGTTCACGACCTCGGAGAACACCCGGGCCTGGTTGAGTCCGTTCTGGCCGGTGGTGGCGTCCAGGACCAGCAAAACCTCGTCCACCTCGGCAAGCTTTTCGATGACCCGCTTGACCTTGCTGAGCTCGTCCATGAGGCCCACCTTGTTCTGCAGGCGCCCCGCGGTGTCGATCATGACAACGTCGACTTCCTGGTCGATGCCGGCCTTGACGGCCTCGTAAGCCACGGAGGCCGGGTCCGCGCCGGCGATGTCCGACTTCACCGTGGGCACCCCGACGCGCTGGCCCCACGTGGCCAGCTGCTCGGAGGCGGCGGCGCGGAAGGTGTCGGCAGCGCCCAGCAGCACGTCCTTGTCCTCGGCCACGAGCACGCGGGCCAGCTTGCCCACGGTGGTGGTCTTGCCGACGCCGTTGACGCCGACCACCATCATGACGGCGGGCTTGTCGGCGTGGCGCTGGACGTTCAGGCTCCGGTCCATGGTGGGGTCCACGAGCTTGATGAGTTCCTCGCGGAGCAGGGCCTTGACGTGTTCAGGGTCCCGCGTGCCGATCACCTTGACGCGTTCCCGGAGCGCGTCCACGAGCTGCATGGTCGGCTCGGTGCCGAGATCGGCCAGCAGGAGGGTTTCCTCGACTTCGTCCCAGACGTTCTCATCGATCTTGTCCGCCGAGAGCAGGGCCAGGAGCCCCTTGCCCAGGATGGTGTTGGACTTGACCAGCCGCTCGCGCAGCCGGATCAGGCGTCCGGCCACCGGCAGCGGGGTTTCCACCGGCACGGTTTCCAGGCCGGCTGCGTCGTCCGGCACCTCGACCGTTGGTCCTTCGAGCTCGACGGCGTCCGGCGACGCCCTTCCCGGCGCCGGCGCCGCCGCGGGACGGTCCTCCACAAGGGTTCCGGCTCCCGGGGCCTGCACGGGATCGTTTGCGTCACGCGGACCGGAATACGTCTTGGTGTTCTTCCGGGTCTTCATGAGCACCGGGATCAGCACACCGATGACCACCAGGACAGCGAGAATGGGCAGAATAATGGGGAGGATGTCGTTCACTCCCCTAGCTTCTCACAAACCCGAAATGGGCCGTGGCCAGCGTTTTCGCTCCGCCTAGACGTCCGCGCCGGCTAGATCTCCACACTTAGCCGCTGGCTGATCACCGTGGAGACGCCGTCGCCGCGCATTGTGACGCCGTAGAGGGCGTCGGCGACTTCCATGGTGCGCTTCTGGTGCGTGATGACGATCAGCTGGCTGGATTCGCGGAGCTCTTCGAAGATAGTGATGAGCCGGCCCAGGTTGGTGTCATCGAGCGCGGCCTCGACCTCGTCCATGACATAGAAGGGCGAGGGCCGTGCCTTGAAGATGGCCACCAGCAGCGCCACGGCCGTCAGGGAACGCTCGCCGCCGGAGAGCAGCGAGAGCCGCTTGATCTTCTTGCCGGCCGGGCGGGCTTCCACCTCGATGCCGGTGGTGAGCATGTCGGTGGGGTCGGTCAGGACCAGCCGGCCTTCGCCGCCGGGGAACAGCCGGGCGAAGACGCGGACAAACTGCCGCGAGGTGTCATCGAAGGCCTCGGCGAAGACCTTCTGGACGCGGTCATCGACTTCCTTGATGATGTCCAGCAGGTCCTTGCGGCTGGACTTCAGGTCTTCGAGCTGGGTGCTGAGGAACTGGTGGCGCTCCTCGAGTGCTGCGAACTCCTCAAGCGCCAGCGGGTTGACCTTGCCGAGGGCCGCGAGGTCGCGTTCGGCGCGTTTGAGCCGTTTTTCCTGCTCGGCCCGGACGAAGGGCTTACCCGCGGAAATCTCGCGGCCGTCCTCGTCCACCGGGGCGCGCAGGGCGGCCCATTTGTCCGCCGAGTCCTCGGCCGGCACGGGGACGGGCCGGTCCGGGCCGTAGTCGGCCACGAGTTGCTCGGCGGTCAGCCCGAGCTCCTCCACGCTTTTGAGTTCCAGGGCCTCGATCCGCAGCCGCTGCTGCGTGCGGGCGAGCTCGTCGCGGTGCACGGAGTCGGTGAGCTCGGCCAGTTCGCGGGCCAAGGCGTCGTTGCCGCTGCGGACCCCGGCAAGCTCACGGTCCATCGATTCCTTGCGTTCCTCGGCGCCGTCCCGCTCCCGGCGGGCCAGCTCCACGGACACGTCGATGAACCCGATGATCTGTTCCACGGCGACGGCGACGGCGGCGGCCCTCCCGGCCTGGAGCCGGCGGCGGCGGGCCCGTTCCGCGGCTTCCTCGCGGGCGCGGCGTTCGGTGGCGGCCGCCCGTTCCAGCGAGGCCGCCCGGTTGCGGGTGGCCGTGAGCTGTTCCTCGGCGCTGCGGAGGGCGAGCCTGGCCTCCATTTCGGCGGTGCGGGCCAGCGAGGCGGCCAGGGCCAGGGCGTCGCGGTGCTCCGGGGAGGGTTCCTGCTCCTCGGGGGCTTCAGTGGCCGCGGCGAGCCGGGCCGTCACCGCTTCCAGGGCGTCCTGTTCGCTGACAATCTGGGCCTCGGCCCTGGCAAGGGAGGCGGCCAGGCGCTCACTTTCCCCCACGGCGCTGCGCAGCACCGCGTTCAGGTGGCCCAGGCGTTCGGCGACGGCCGCGAGTTTCGCATCGGAATCGTGGAGTCTCGCGAGCGCCGCGTCCGCCCGGTCCTGGGCCTCGGCGCGCCGGGCCCGTGCGGCGGAGAGGGCGAAGCGGTTGCGTTCGAGCCCGGCGGTGACGGCGGCCAGCTTTGCGGCGGCGTCGTCAACGGCGGCCTGGACCTCCAGCAGCGACGGTGCCGACGCGGAACCGCCGGTCACGGTCAGCGCGGTAAAGACGTCCCCGGCCCCGGTCACGGCCGTGAGCTCGGGGCGCGCTGCGATCAGCCGCGCCGCGGCATCCAGATCCTCGACGACGGCGACGCCCGCCAGCAGGGCGTCCAGCGGCAGGCCGGCGGCGTCCGGATCCGCAGCCGAAACCAGCTCCGCGGCCCAGCGCGCGCCCGGGGGAAGCGTGCTCCCACCAGCTGATAGATCCAACGGCGCCGAAGCCCCGGCC
>JBKPBZ010000172.1:0-18367 GCA_046727115.1 Actinomycetota bacterium
TCCGCGCCCGGCAGTGCCGCCAGTGAGCTGTTTCCGTGGCCGGCGCCCGTGCCCCCGTTCGGGCCGCGGCGCCGCCCGCGGCCACCCGTGGGCCGTAGGCGGGACCTTCAGCACTTTCCCTCCACCGTTAAGTAAGTACACTTACTAAGATCCCGGCGGGGGATACGAGGGAACGAGGAGTGTGCAATGGCGGGGTATTTTGAGCTCGTGGACGCGCCCGACGGCGGCTACCGCATTCGGATGATGGACGGGACGGGACAACTGATGGCAGTTTCAGTGACGTTTCCCACCAAGAAAGCGGCAGTGGCCGGGGTCGCCCAGGCGAGGGAGATCGCCGGAACCGGCCTGATCAGGGACCGCAGCGCCGACGGCCGGTCCGCCATGCCCGGTTCGTCCGCCCGGGTGATCAGGGGGCGGCTCGGCGGTGCCGGACGCCCTACGTCCCCAACGGGGGGCTCGCTGGCAGCGGGAAAGAGGGCACGGGCCCGCCACTGACCTCCGCCCATCGATCCTGGCGCACGGCCGTTTCCCCTGCCGAGAATTTTGCGCCGAGCGGTACAGTGTGGCCATGGATCCGCAGGGGAATCGGAGTTCCGGCCGCGCCCGGAAGAGCCTGCTCGGCCGTGTGGCAGTGCCGCTCGCTGCCGCGGCCATGCTGCTCGCCGGCCTGGTCTTTCTCGCCCAGCCGGTGCAGCAAGAGGACTTTGGCTGGATCGGGTATGCTCCGCTGGCCACGGGGCCCGTCCTGCCGCAGGGGCTTATGTTCATGAGTGCCTGCGCCTGGGCTGGGTCCGCGCTGATCGGCGTCGGGCTGCTGGTGCTGGCGTTCTGGTCCGGTTACCGCACGGGCCGGCAGGTCCGGGACCGCAGCGGCGACTCCCGCTAGGGCGGCACGCCGCCAAAATGCCCGCCCCGCCGCCTCCCGAAAAGACAGTTCGCGGCGGTCCGGGCGCGAAACACTGCCGTGATGAGCCGTCTCGGCGGTACGCTGGCCGGGCAGCCGCGTAACCGTCGAGGAGGACCCCATGAGCCAGCACCACACCCCCGGAAGGGTCGCCGTCGTCACCGGAGCCGGTTCCGGCATCGGCCGTGCGGTGGCCCGCCTCATGCTGGCCGAGGGCTACCGGGTGGTCCTGGCGGGGCGGCGGGAAGAGCCGTTGCGCGAGACCGCGGCCGGGCACCGCCAGGCGCTCGCGGTCCCGTGCGATGTCACCATCCCCGACGACGTCGAGCGGCTCTTCGCCGCCGCGCTGGGGCAGTGGGAACGGGTGGACGTGCTCTTCAATAACGCCGGCGTGTACGGCCCCGCCGCCTCGGTGGATGAGATCACCATGGAGGACTGGGACGCGACCTTAGCCGTGAACCTCACAGGATCCCTTCTTTGCGCCGCGGCCGCCGTCCGGGCCATGAAGGCCCAGTCGCCCCAGGGCGGAAGAATCATCAACAACGGTTCGATCGCGGCGCATTCGCCCCGGCCGCGGACGGTGGCCTACACGGTGACCAAGCACGCGATCACGGGGCTGACCAAAAGCATTGACCTGGACGGGCGCGGGTACGGCATCACCTGCGGACAAATCGACATCGGCAATGCGGCCACGGATCTCATGGACGAGATCGGCGTCGGCTCCGGGGCAGCCCAGGCGGACGGCAGCCTGCGGGCCGAGCCGACATTTGCGGTGCAGGACGCCGCCCGGGCCGTGCTGCTGATGGCCGGGATGCCGGCGTCGGCCAACGTGGGGTCGCTCGTGGTCACGGCCGCGGGCATGCCGTACATCGGGCGCGGCTGAGGCCCGGACCGGCTACCGGGGCCGGCTTGAGGAGCCCGGCACGCGGAGCCCGGCCCGCGAGGACCGGCACGCGGAGCCCGGCCCGCGAGGCCCGGTTAGAAGGGCGTAATCAGAGCGGCAGGAGGGCGGACAAGTCCGCGCGCAGTCCCGAGGCGGCAACCTGGCCGGCCGCGACGGCGTCTGCCCAGCTCAATCGCCCGCTGACCATCGCCAGCCAGGTGGCGGCGTCGCACTCGATGACGTTCGGCGGGGTGCCGCGGGTGTGCCGCGGGCCCTCCACGCACTGCGTGACGCCGAACGGCGGGACGCGCACTTCCACGGAGTTGCCGGGCGCCCGGGCGCTGACTTCCTCCAGCGAGTAGCGCACCGCCGTCGCGATGGTGGTGCGCGGGAGGGGGCCGGTTCCTTCGGTGCTGGTTCCGCCGGTGCCGGTTCCCTGGGGGCCGGGTGCTCTGGTTCCCGGCGGGGCCGGGGTGGCGGCCTGCCATGCGGCGAGCGCTGCGCGGCCCTCGTCCACGGCGATTCGACGGCGCGATACAGCCACTTTCCTGCCTCCGGCCCTAGTCCAGCAGAGCCGCGACGGCCCGCCCGAGCCGGATCTTGCCCACCGGGCGGCCACCGCCCAGGACGGGGTCCACCACCTTGTCCAGGACGCTGGAAACCTCAGGGATTTCGACGGCGCCGGAGGCCGCGAGGAGCGTCAGCCCGACCAAGGTGGTGGCCCGGATGTTGCCGTCGAGCATCTTGATGGCAACCGAGACGCCCTGGCGCGTGGCCATGACCAGCACGCCCTCGGCGCCGATCTTGGCCAGGATGCCGAGTTCGTCCATGACGATCGTGTTGGCCTGCCCGCGCCCCTGGACGGCCCACGGGTAGTCCAGCATGGACGTGGCAATCGTGGCAGCCCGCGCGTTCGAATTCTTGTCGCCCGGAGCCTTGGCCAGCTTCGAGTAGGCCCGTGCCAGCCCCATCAGCGACACGGCCGCAACCGGCGCCCCGCAGCCGTCGATGCCCAGGTGGGCGATATGTTCGCCGCAGTACTCCTCAATCACGGAGCGGATCCGCTGCTGGAGCGGGTGGTTGGGTTCGAGGTAGCTGTTCTTGTCCCAGCCGTTCTCCGTGCACGCCCAAAGGAACGCGGCGTGCTTGCCCGAGCAGTTGAACGCAAGCCTGGACTTGCCGCGCTCAGTCTGGACCAGCCAGTTCCGGGCGGTCTCGTCCTGGGGCCAGTCGGCCGGGCACTGCAGCTGGTCTTCCTTCGCCCCGGCCGCCTTGAGCATGCCCTCGACCACATCCATGTGGTCCAGGGATCCGACGTGGCTGCCGCACGCGATGGCCACCTGCGCCCCACGCAGAGGCACTCCGGACTGCATCGAGGCAAGGGCCTGCAACGGTTTGAGCGTGGACCGGGCCAGGATGGGGGCATTAATGTCGCCGAGCTCGATCACGACGGTTCCATCCGCGGCCAGCACAACCGCCGAGCCGATGTGGCGGGACTCCACGAAGCCGCTGCGTTCGATGACTGCCAGTTCGACGGCGGAGTCGACTGTGAAGGTTGCATGCGGGTTCAAAGCCATGCAGCAAGTCTATGGTGCCCGGTGCTGATACCCCGGTTACTCCACGGTCACCATGATTGATTGCCAGCCGGAGGCGCCGTCCGGGACCGGATCCGCCCGCTTGTCCGTCTGGACCTCGCCGGTGCCGTCCGTGGCGCGGACCTTGATGTAGTGCGGCCCCGGTGTGGCCTCCCAGTTGAGGGACCACTGCCGCCAGGTGATGAGGGATGCCTCATCGGAGAGCACCGCCTCGGTCCACGGACCGCTGTCGATCTGCACCTCGACCTTGGTGATCCCGCGGGTCTGGGCCCAGGCGGTGCCGCCGATTGCGACCTTCCCGGCGGGGACCTTGGCGAAGGACTTGGGCACCTCCACGCGGGCCATGGTCTTGATCGGGCCGCGTTCGGACCAGCCGCGCTGGGTCCAGTACGCCTTGCTGTCGGCGAACCGGGTCACCTCCAGGTCCACCACCCACTTCGTGGCGGAGACGAAGCCGTACAGCCCGGGAACCACCATCCGCACGGGGTAGCCGTGTTCGAGCGGGAGGGCCTCGCCGTTCATGCCGACCGCCAGCATGGCGTCGCGGTCGTCCAGGAGAACCTCCAGGGGGGTGGAGGCGCTGAAGCCGTCAATCGAGGTGGAGAGCACCATGTCCGCGCCCGGCTTGGGGCGTGCCAGCTTCAGGGCGTCGCGGATGGGCATGCCCAGCCATTTGGCGTTGCCGGCCAGGTTGCCGCCGACCGGGTTGGACACGCAGGTCAGGGACACATGGGATTCGATGAGCTGGGCGTCGAGCAGATCCTGGAAGGTGAGCCGGACCTCCTGTTCCACCAGGCCGTGGATGCGCAGCTCCCAGTCCTGGGCGTTGATCTCCGGCACACTCAGGGCCGTGTCGATCCGGTAAAAGTCCTTGTTCGGGGTCAGCCACGGCGTGACGCCGGGCGCCTTGGACTGGACACCGGCCGGGACAGCGGCGGCGGCCTTGGCGGGTGCGGGCAGCTTCAGCGATTCGCGGGCCGCGGTCACGTTGCTCCGGGCGGCGCTCAGCAGGCGCCCGCCGGCGGCGGCGATGCCCGAGGCCGCCGCGGTGATGCCGGCGGCGGCAAAGAATGCGCGCCGGGTGGTTGCCGGGCGGTCGGGTTCCTTCGCGGCGAGATCGGCCTCCTGGTCCGGCCACTCCTGCATCCGCCACAGCCGGGTGACCAGCAGCCGCAGCACCACCAGCCCTGCCACGGTGCCGATCAGCGAAGGAATGGCGTCGACCGGTTTGACGCTGGCCCGGGTCACGACGCTGCCGACAATCACTGCGCCCATCAGCACCACCCCGGCCACACCCAGGGTCCACTTCCGGTACGCCACAATGCCGAGCACGCACGCGAGCAGCAGGATCGTGACAGTCATCCCGACGAACAGCGCGGCCTTGTCGTTGGTGCCAAACGTGGCTATCGCAAAGTCCTTCATCCACGGCGGCGTGAAGTCGATGAACGTGGATCCCAGCGCAATCAGGGGCGTGGCCCGGGCGGTGAAGAACGCCCCAATCAGTTCCGCGACGGACAGGACGACGGCGGCGGCGGCCACTCCGGCCACCGCGGCCAGGGCTGTGGCGCCGCGGGACCGCTTGCTGGGCAACTTGCTGGGTTTGTTCATACATGCCATTCGGAGCCGCACGGCCGGCGGATTGTCTGGCGAGTGGACATGCTCACGGCCCCCAGCGGGACATGCCCAGCGCTGGCGCCCAAGAATGGACCTGCTCGTGGGCTCCATGGGGACATGCCCAGCCCTGGCACCGAAGAATGGGCATGATGGCGCTATGTCCAGCGGCCGGGCCCGGGACTGGACATGTCCCGCGGTTTCCCCCGGCGCAGTGGGCTGCATGTCCGGGGATGCGAGGCGATCTCCTGGCTGGTGCATGGACATGTCCCGCAGACACGTGGCCGGGGGACATGCCCAGCGCTGGCGCCCAAGAATGGGCCTGCTCGTGGGCTTCAGGGGGACATGCCCAGCCCTGGCGGCCAAGGATGGGCATGATGGCATTATGTCCAGCGGCTGTGCCCGGGACTGGACATGTCCCACGGGTTTCCCCCGGCGCAGTGGGCTGCATGTCCGGGGATGAGAGGCGATCTGGTGGCTGGTGTATGGGCATGTCCCGCTGCCACGTGGCCGGGGACTTGCCCGGCCCGCGTGCCGGCCGCCGCGAAGATTGAGCATGTCCGGCGGCCGACACAGCTTAGGAGCCTGCGGGGTGCACCCCGTACCCTTGGAGACTGTGAAGGTACTTGTCATCGGCCCCGGCGGCCGCGAACACGCCATTGTCCGATCCCTGCTCGCCGACCCCAACGTTTCCGAGGTCCACGCGGCCCCGGGCAACGCCGGTATCAGCGCGCTGGTCCCCACATATGCGATCGACGCGAACGATCCCGACGCCGTCGCCGCGCTGGCCGTCAAGCTCACCGTGGACCTGGTGGTGGTCGGCCCGGAGGCGCCCCTCGCCGCCGGCGTGTCCGACGCCGTCCGCGCCGCCGGCATTCCGGTCTTCGGCCCCAGCAAGGCAGCAGCCCAGCTGGAAGCGTCCAAGGCCTTCGCCAAGGAAGTCATGGCCGAGGCCGGCGTCCCCACGGCAATGGCCCGGGTGGCCGGCTCCGCCGAGGAAGCTGCCGACGCGCTCGACACCTTCGGCGCCCCCTATGTCGTCAAGGACGACGGGCTCGCCGCCGGCAAGGGCGTCGTGGTCACCAACAACCGGGACGAGGCCCTCGCGCACGCGCAGAGCTGCTTCGACGCCGGCGGCACCGTCGTGATCGAGGAATTCCTCGACGGGCCCGAGGTTTCGGTCTTCGTCCTCTGCGACGGCAGCAACACCGTGGCGCTGTCCCCGGCGCAGGACTTCAAGCGCATCTTCGACAACGACGAAGGCCCCAACACCGGCGGCATGGGCGCCTACACGCCCCTGGAATGGGCCCCCGAAGGCCTCGTCCAGGAAGTGATCGACCGCGTCGCCCAGCCCACAATCAACCAGATGGCCCACCGCGGCACGCCGTTCGTCGGCGTCCTCTTCGTCGGCCTCGCCCTGACCTCACGCGGCACGCGGGTCATCGAATTCAACGTCCGGTTCGGCGATCCGGAAACCCAGGCCGTCCTCGCCCGGCTCAAGACGCCCCTCGGCGGGCTGCTCATGGCCGCCGCCAAGGGCGAACTGGACAAGGTGCAGCCGCTGCGCTGGTCCAAGGACACCGCGGTCGCCGTCGTCGTCGCCGCAGAGAACTACCCCGGCACACCGCGCACCGGCGACCGCATCCGGGGCCTGAAAAAGGTCGACGCCCTGGACGGCGTCCACGTGATCCACGCCGGCACCAGGCTCGACGGCGAAGGCAAGGTTGTGTCCGCCGGCGGCCGCGTCCTGGCCGTCGTGGCGCTGGGCACGGACCTCGTGGAGGCCCGGGAACGGGCGTACGACGGCGTCGAGCTCGTCCAGCTGGACGGCAGCCAGTTCCGCACCGACATCGGCGGCAAGGCCGCCCGCGGGCAAATCCGGGTAGCGGCGCCGGGAACCCCGGCCGCATCGAAGGCGAAGGCGTGAACGTGACAGAACCCGCAGCCCCGATGCCCGGCACATCGCCTGAGACCCAGACCGAGTCCAAGCCCAAGGGCGGGCTGGACACCGCCACACTGGACCTGCCCGGCTGGCAGCACGTCTACTCCGGGAAAGTCCGCGACCTCTACGTCCCCGCGGACCCGGCCTTCACCGAACGCTTCGGCCAGGACTGCGTCCTGGTGGTGGCCAGCGACCGCATCAGCGCCTACGACCACGTCCTGGCCAGCGAGATCCCGGACAAGGGCCGCATCCTGACCCAGTTGAGCCTGTGGTGGTTCGAACAGCTCGGCGTCGCGCACCACGTCCTCGCGTCCACGGTCGACGGCGGTGTCCCCGCCGCCGTCGAGGGCCGGGCAATGATTTGCAAGAAACTGGACATGTTCCCGGTCGAATGCATCGCGCGCGGCTACCTCACCGGCTCGGGGCTTCTGGAGTACCGTGCGTCGGGCACCGTGTGCAGCATCCCGCTGCCCGCCGGCCTCGTTGACGGGTCGCGGCTGCAGGAAGCCATCTTCACCCCCTCGGCGAAGGCCGAAGTCGGCGAGCACGACGAGAACATCACCTACGACGCCGTCGTGGGCCTCGTCGGCGCGGACGTCGCGGCGGAGCTGCGCCGGCTGACCCTGGAGATCTACACCAAGGCCGAGGAAATCGCGCGCGGCCGCGGCATCATCCTGGCCGACACCAAGGTGGAATTCGGCCTCGACGCCGCCACCGGAGCCATCACCCTGGGCGATGAGGTGCTGACCCCGGACTCGTCACGCTTTTGGGATGCGGCCACGTACCAGCCCGGGCAGGCCCAGCCGTCCTACGACAAACAGTATGTCCGCGACTGGCTGACCTCGCCCGAATCGGGCTGGGACAAGGCCTCCGACACGCCCCCGCCCGTCCTTCCGGCCGACGTCGTGGCGCGCACCCGCAGCCGCTACGTGGAGGCCTACGAGAAGCTCACCGGCCGGACGTTCGCCTAGCCCGCCCGGGCCAGGGCTAGGCTTCCGCGGAAGCGGCCTCGGCCCGCCGCTGGGCCAGCTTGATCTCGAGCACGGCGTCCAGGGCCTGCTGGACCCGGTCCGAGGCGCCCGCCGCGCTGAACTCCTTCTGCGCCTCCTCGAGGTACACCAGGGCCTCCGCGGACTCCCCGGCAGCCTTGAGGGCCTTGCCCAGCAGCAGGGAGACCTCGCCTGCCGTGTGCCGGGCCAGGGCCTCCCGCTCGGCGTGGATCTCCCGCAGCTTCTGGACGGCGGCCACGATGTCGCCGGTGAGGTAGAGCCAGCGGGCCCGGATGAAGGCGACTTCCAGCTGGTCCGTTTTGTTGCCGCCGACGATCGAGAGAGCCAGTTCGGCGCGTTCGATCGATGACAGGGTCTCGGGTTCGACGATTCCCGAGGAGAGGCGGACGGCGGCGGAGGCCTTGTTGAACCGGGCCCACAGGTCGATGTCGTTGGCGGGGGAGAGCAGCCGGCCGGCCCGCTCGTGGTATTTGATGCCCTCGGGGTAGTCGTGGCGCATGAAGGCCACGTTGCCGATCACCCAGGCCACCTCGCCGGCGAGCTGGGACATGGAGTGGTCGTCCATCTGCTCGTTCATGGCCTGGCAGTACTCCCAGGCCTCGTCCAGGCGGCCGCTCTCGGCCAGCGCGCCGATGAGGGCGCGGAGGGCGCCGATGATCATGGTGGAGCCCTTGGGCAGCTCGGCGCAGAGCCGGACCGCTTCCTGCGCGTGCTCGACGGCGGCGGTCAGCTGGCCCTGCCCCTGCGAGGCTGCGGCGAGCATCTGTTCGGCCCGGACGCCGAGCCCGGCCGACTCCGCGGCCATGGGGTGGTCCAGAAGGTTCTGGACCACGTCCTTGCACTCCTGCCAGAGGCCCTGCTTGATCAGGCACTCGGCCTGCATGTAGGTCATGTTCCACCACGCGCTGGTGTTTTTGGCCTCCAGGGCGATCTTGGCGGCGGCCGCGGCGTGGGTGGCGGCCACGGGGTAGTCCCGGAGGTCCCAGGCCTGCCGGGCATACAGCCCCGCGAGCACGTATTCGGCGTCGCTGACGGACACCGGCTGGCTCCAGGCCTCGAGCGCCTTGGGGGCAAGTTCAAGCCGGTGGGCAAGCTCTTCGATGACATCGGCCGTCGGCTCGCGCCGTCCGGTTTCCAGCAGAGAGATGTAACTGGGGGAGTACAGGTCACGGCCCAGCTCCGCCTGCGTCAGGCCCCGTTCGAGCCGTTCCGCGCGGAGCTTCTCCCCAAATCCGTTCCCCACGGATACCTCCTAATTCCGGACATTCTTTGTACTAAATGCTTGACAGTCTCTGTGGAAACCATTTTACAATGTGTGTCAACAAGGGTAGTGCTGACTTGGTTAAGGACCCCAACCCATATTGAGGAACTCTATGTTGAAGAAGATTGCAGCCGGCGCCGTGCTGGCGGGCGCACTGGCATTCTCCGCCGCGGCCCCGGCCGTGCTGTCCGCTGCTTCACTGACCGATGTCTCAGACGTTGCCGCCGTCGGCAACTGGCCCGACCCCATGCGAGCGGCCCAGGCGGTGGGCAACTGGCCCGACCCGATGACCCACTCGCTGAACGTCGGCAACTGGCCCGACCCGATGTAACAGCCCCGATGTACCCGATGTAACAGTGCGGCCCCGGGAGATTTCTCCCGGGGCTGTGCCGTGTCCGGCCACCGTCCCTGCGGCCGGAGGATCAGGTGGTGCCGGCACGTCAAATAGGGCGGGAACGCAAAAGAGGACCCTCCGCGTGGAGGGCCCTCTTTTATCTGTGGTCGGGATGACAGGATTTGAACCTGCGACCTCGTCGTCCCGAACGACGCGCGCTACCAAGCTGCGCCACATCCCGATCCGCTGCTTCAAAAGCAACTTCACAAGAGTATCCGATCAAGGCCCCGGATGTGAAATCGGGTCTGCGGGCGACGGCGGTGACGACGCAGCCACGCCGTCCCGGCGGGGCGCCGGTCGGTCTCCGCCGGAGCTGTTCAGACCAGCGAGTCTTTCCAGGCGCCGTGGAGCCGGGCGAACGCGCCGCCGTCGCCGATCAGCTGCGCCGGGGTGCCGTCCTCGACGACGCGTCCGTCGTGCACCACCAGGACCCGGTCCGCCGTCTCCACGGTGGAGAGCCGGTGGGCAATGATCAGCGCTGTCCGCCCGGCGCCGGGGGCTGCGCCCGGGCCGGGCGCCGGGTCCGCGGCGGTCTCCCGGGTTGCGGTGTCCCGGGTGGCAGCGTCCCGCGGGCCGCGCAGGAGCCCCGCGAGGCCCTGCTGGACCATGCGCTCCGACGGGATGTCCAGCGAGGACGTTGCCTCGTCCAGGATCAGGACGGCCGGCCGGGCCAGGAAGGCCCGGGCGAAGCTGATCAGCTGGCGCTGGCCGGCGGACACGCGGCCGCCGCGCTTGTTGACGTCGGTATCGTAGCCATCCGGAAGTTCCGTGATGAAGGCGTGCGCCCCAACTGCCCTGGCCGCGTCCTCGATCTCCTCGCGCGTGGCTTCGGGCCGGCCCAGGGCGATGTTGTCCGCCACAGAACCGCTGAACAGGAAGGCCTCCTGGGTGACCATGACAACGTTCCGGCGCAGGTCCTCGGTGGTCAGCTGGCGCAAGTCCACGCCGTCGAGAGTCAGGGACCCGTCGGAGACGTCGTAGAAGCGGGCGATCAGCTTCGCGAGGGTGGACTTGCCGGCGCCGGTCTGCCCGACCAGCGCGACGGTCTGGCCGGCGGGGATGTGCAGGTCCAGCCGCGGGATGACCACCGGGCCGTCGCCGTAGCGGAATTCGACCCCGTTGAAGTCGATGCTGCCCCGTGCGTGGGGCAGGGCCACGGGGGTCTTCGGCGGCCGCACGGTGGGGACTTCCTCGAGCAGCCCCGAGACCTTCTCCAGCGCCGCCTGGGCACTTTGGAAGGAGTTATAGAACATCGCCATCTGGTCCACCGGCTGGAAGAAGCGCTTGGTGGACAGGATCAGGGCCAGGAGCACGCCGACCTCGAGGTCGCCGCTGAGGACCCGGAAACCGCCCGTGAGCAGCATGAGGGCCACGCACACGTTCCCGATCAGGACCAGCCCGGGCTGGAAGATGCCGTTGAGGTTGATGGAGCGGACGGTCGCGCGCCGGTAGTCCTCCGACAGGTCGGCGTAGCGCGCGGCATTCTCGCGTTCCTTCCGGAACGCCTTCACGGCCCGGATACCGGTCATGGTCTCCACGAAGTGCACGATCAGCCGGGCCGAGACCACCCGGGATTCGCGGAAGGCGATCTGTGAGTGTTTCTGGTACCACCGGGCCAGGAAATACATCGGCACACCCGCGGCCAGCACCAGCAGCCCGCTGCGCCAGTCCAGTGCGAACACCGTCACGGCCGTAAACGCCATGAACAGCATGCCCGAGGCCAGCGAGCTCACGCCGGAATCCAGGAGTTCGCGCAGCGCCTCCAGGTCCGAGGTCTGCCGGGCGATGATGCGGCCGGAGGTGTATTTCTCGTGGAATTCCAGGCTCAGCCGCTGCGTGTGGCGGAAGACCCGGACGCGGAGGTCCAGCAGCATCGCCTGGCTGAGCCGCGCCGTCGAGGTCACGTACAGGGCGGTCAGTCCGGCCGCCACGACGGCCGCGGCAAGGTAGGCGACGCCGGCGAACACCAGGGGAAGGCTGTCGCCTGCCCGCACGGCCGGCAGGGCGTGGTCGATCCCGAAGGCTATCAGCGCCGGCCCGGCCACGCGGGCGGCCTGGGACAGGACGACGGCGCCGATCGTGAGCCAGAAACGAGCCCGGACGGGGCGGATGAGGGAGCCCAGGAGGGTCAGTGAGCGCCGCCGGACGGCCTTGCTCTCGTTCCTGCTGAGGTGGGCGTTGTCCTCGTTGGCGGTGCCGAACGTTGCGCTGCTCATCGGGAAATCTCCTCGGACTGGTCCTCGAGGGCGGACAATTCTGAATCCAGGTCCCGCGGTTCCACGTCCAGGCTGGCGATCACGTAGCGGTAGTGGCTGTTCTGGGCGAGCAGCTCCGCGTGCGTTCCGACGGCGGCGATCCGGCCGTCCTCGAGCAGGGCCACCCGGTCGGCCAGGGCCACCGTGGAGGGCCGGTGGGCCACGATCAGGGTGGTGGTGTCCGCGAGGACCTGGCGCAGCCTGGCCTCGACGAGTACTTCGGTGTTCACATCCAGCGCCGAGAGCGGGTCATCCAGGACCAGCACGGCTGGTTTCGCGGCGATGGCGCGGGCCAGTGCGATGCGCTGGCGCTGGCCGCCGGAGAGGCTGAGGCCCTCCTCGCCGATCAGGGTGTCCACCCCGTGCGGCAGCGAATAGGCGAAATGGGCCTGCGCGACGTCGAGGGCTTCCGCCAGGGCCGCGTCGCGGCCCTCCGCCGACCCGGCGTCGGGCGCGCCGAGCAGGACGTTCTCCCGGACGGAGCTGGAGAACAGCGTGGTGTCTTCGAACGCCACGGCGACCACGGTGCGCAGCTCCTCCACGCCAAACTCCCGCAGGTCCACGCCGTCGATGGTGATGGAGCCGCCGGTGACGTCGTAGAGGCGGGGGACCAGCTGCAGCAGCGCGCTCTTGCCGCTGCCCGTGATGCCCACGAGGGCCATGGTTTCGCCGGGCCGGATGTCCAGGGTGATGTTCTTGAGGATCGGTTTGTCCGGGGCGTCCTCGTACGCGAACGAGGCATTGCGGAAGCTCAGGGCACCCTTGAGCACGGCCGGCCGGCGGGGCTGGTCCGGGCTGGTAATCGTGTTCTGCGCGTCCATGACCTCGAAGTGCCGGTCCACCGCGGACTTCGCGGTGAGGGCCATCGCCAGCAGCATGCCGCAGAACTCGACCGGCGCGGCCACCACGGCGGCGGTGGCGAAGAAGGCCACGAGGGACCCGATGGAAAGCTGATCCGTGGAGGCCAGCAGAATGCCGACGACGAGGCCGGCGCCGAGCGCGAGTTCGGGCAGGAGCGTCACCACCAGGCTGAAGGTGGCCAGGTGTTTGGCCTTGGCGATCTCGGTCTGCCGGAGTTCCTCGGCCTGTTCGTTGAAGTTCTCGAGCGCCTCGCGGCTGCGGCCGAAAGCCTTCAGCACGCGGATGCCGTGGACGGATTCCTCGACCGTCGTGGCGAGGTCCCCGGCCTGGTCCTGGCTGCGGCGGGCCACCTTGCTGAACCGGGTGCGGAACCGGAACCCGTAGATCATGATCGGCACGGCGGCGGCCAGGAAGATCAGGGCCAGCTGCCAGCTCATGGAGAACATCACCGCGACGCCGATCACCACGGTGAGCGTGGTGACCACCAGCATGATGGCGCCGAAGGCCATCCAGCGGCGCAGGAAGTTCAGGTCCGTCATGGCCCGGGAGAGCAACTGCCCGGAGCCCCAGCGGTCATGGAAGGAGACGGTGAGGTCCTGAAGGTGCCCATAGAGGGAGACCCGCATCCGGGTCTCGACCGTGGTGGCCGGGTTGATGACGAACTGCCGGCGCAGTGCCACGAGGCCTGCCTCGGCGATGCCGAGGGCCAGGATGAGGACCGAGGCGCCCCAGACGGCTTCCGCGCTGCCGCCGGGCTCCAGGGATTCGTTGACCAGCACGCGCAGCACCTGGGGGATGGCCAGCGCCATGACACTGGCCAGCAGTGCGCAGAGCAGGCCCATGATCAGCCGGGGCAGGATGGGCCTGACGTGCGGGTAGAGACGGCTGATGGAGGTGAAAAATGAACTCTTCTTGGCCATGCCTGCTTCTTAAGACGCCCGTGCATAGATAGCACCGTTGAATGTAGTTTCCTGTAGCAACTACCCTAGGCCATCACGTGACCGGATTCACACGTTGTGCTGCGCTCCCAGCATCTCGCCCAGTCATTACGATCCGCAATGGGATCCGGGCGCCGGGCGCGTGACCGGGGGACATGTCCAGTGTTGGCGCCGGCCCTCGGGGGACATGTCCAGTGTTGGCGGCGGCAGATGGGCAGGCAGGGCATGTCCAGTCGTGGCGCCGGCCCTGGGTGGGACATGTCCAGTGTTGGCGCCGGCCCTCGTGGGGCATGTCCAGTGTTGGCCGCGGTGGGTGGGCAGGGTGGGTTTATGTCCAATATCCGCGGGGCGGGGAGGGCATGTCCCGTGGCCGGGGCCGCGAAGGGAGTGCATGTCCACCCGTCAGGCCGGCGGGCGGGCGAGTGCGCTGAAAGCGGGCTAGGCGCGGGAGGTCAGCGTAAGCAGGACGGCTTCGGGCCGGCAGGCAATGCGGACCGGGGCGAAGCGGGAGGTGCCGATGCCTCCCGAGACGTTCACCGGCGTCGTGCTGCCGTTGCTTTCCCACGTGTGCAGGCCCCGGGCCCGCCAGCTGGGAAGGTCGCAGTTGGTGACAAGCGCCCCGTATCCCGGGATGCAGATTTGTCCGCCGTGGGTGTGGCCGGCCAGGAGGAGGTCGGCGCCGGCTTCGGTGAAGTGGTCCAGGACGCGCTGGTACGGAGCGTGCGCCACAGCGATGCGCACATGCGGGTCGGTGTCCCGGCCCTTGGTGCCGCGCGGCCAGCCTGCGTACCGTTCCAGGCGCAGGTGGGGATCGTCGACGCCGGAGAAGTCAAAGCGCATGCCCTTCAGCACCAGGGACTGGCAGCGGTTGGTCAGTTCCACCCAGCCTGACATGCCGAACTCGGACCTCAGCCGGGGCCAGTCGAGTTTCTCCGGCTCTGGGCGCTGCGAGGAGGGGCCGCGCAGATATGAGGTGGGGTTCCTGAAACTCGGGCCGAAGTAGTCGTTCGAGCCGGGGACAAACACGCCCGGGAAGTCCAGCAGGGGGCGCAGGGCCGCCACGAGGGGGTCAACGCCCTTGGCATGGCTGAGGTTATCGCCCGTATTCACTACCAGGTCCGGCCTCAACTCCGCCAGGGACGACAGCCACCGGGCCTTCCGGTGCTGGCCCGGCACGAAGTGGATGTCGGAGAGGTGCAGGATCCGGAACGGGCCGAATCCGGCCGGCAGGATGGGAAGGGTCTCCTCCCTGAGTACGAACTGGTTCTTCTCCCACAGCCCGTAGCCGGCGGCGGCAGCCCCGGCCGCCGTCCCGATCGCAGCGGTCACGGCAAAGCCGCGTCCGATGCTTCGGACGCGGCTTGCCAGACGGTTCCCCTGGGTCATCGGCTACTTCTTGCCGGAGGACTTCGTGGGTTCCGGCTTCGGCTCGGCCGACGGTTCCTCGGTCGGAGTGGTGCTCCGCTCGGTCGGGATGGTGGCCTGGGGCGGTGCCACCGGCGCCGGGGCGTACAGCATGTCCGACGGCGGAGCCGGGAACGGATCAGTCCCGTAGGCCGGCGCAACCTGGGCCATGTAGTTCGAGAACTGGGGGCCGGCGATCATATAGCCGTCGATGCCCTTGTAGAAGTTGCCGTTGATCGTCACATTCTGTCCGGCGCGCTGCTGGTCGCCCAGCGGATCCCCGAACCACGTGGCCGTCGCCAGGCCCTTGGTGTACCCGGCCACCCAGGTGGAGCTGTTGTTGTCGTTCGTTCCGGTCTTGGCCGCAATCGGGAAGGAGGTCCGGGTCGAAATCCGGGGCTGGATCAGCGAGCCCGAGCCGCGGTTGAGCACTTCCTGCATGGCGTAGGCGACGCCGTGGGCCACCTCGGGCCTGATGGCGTCCCGGCAGTTGGGTGTCTGGGCCGGCAGCTGTGCGCCGGTCGCATCCGTCACCGAATCGATGGCGATCGGTTCGCAGTACTTGCCGTCGTTGGCGAAGGTGGCGAACGCGCTGGCCATGGTCAGCGGTGCCGTCTGGGTGGCACCGATGAGGTTGGAAAGTCGGGTCATGTTCACTTGGGGGTTGGGGCTGTCCTTGTCCGGCAGACCGCCGTGAATGCCGACGGAGTCGACGACTTTCTGGATGCCGCAGAGGTCCACCTGTGCGGCGGAGGCGAAAGTGATGGTGTTGATGGAGTTCGCCAGGCCGTCAAGGACCGACATGTACTTGTAGTGGTCCTCGTCGGCGTTCTGCAGGTCGGTGCTGCCGGCCGTGCTGTCGTAAAAGTCGGTCGTCGGCGTCGGACACGTGTTCTTCCAGGGGAAGCCGGGGGAGTATCGGCGCACGGCGCCGTTGAGCCGCGTGCTCATCGACTTGCCCTCATTGAGCCACTCCGCGAACGTGAAGGGCTTCATCGTGGAGCCCGGCTGGAAGCCGCCCAGGCCGTTGAGGTCATTGCCCTTGGCGTCCTGGACGTCCACGTTGAAGTTCTGCGTCTGGTCGAACTTGCCGGCCGCCGGGAACCACACGGTGTTCTGGGCCATGGAGACGATCTTGCCGGAGGCCGGCTGCACGGACACCAGCGAGGCGCCCCACTTGTCCGGGTTCGCCCCGGCTGACCCGTCAACCTGGCCCTGGGCCACGGCCTGGGCCTTCGGATCCAGCGTGGTCTTGATGGTCAGGCCGCCGCGGAAGATCTTCCGCTCACGCTCGGCGGCGTCGGCCCCGTAGGCCGGGTTGTTCAGGAGCAGGTGGAGCACGTAGTCACAGAAGTACGGCGCCGTCTTCGAATAGGCGCAGCCCTGCCGGGGCTGGGTGACCTTGGTCGTCACCGGCGTCGCGACCGCTGCATCGTACTCGGCCTGTTTGATCTTGCCTTGGGTCAGCATCGCATGGAGTACGAGGTCGCGCCGGACCTTGGCGTTCTCCGGATTGGTGATCGGGTCATAGTAGGAAGGGCTGTTCACGACGCCGGCCAGCAGCGCCGCCTGCGGCAGGGTCAGGTTCTTGGCCGTGGTGCTGAAGAAGAGCCTGGACGCGGCTTCGATGCCGTAGGCGTCCCGGTTGAAGAACACGATGTTCAGGTAGCCCTCGAGGATCTGCTCCTTGGTGAACTTTTTCTCCAGCGCGATGGCCAGCTTCATTTCACGGAGCTTGTCCCCGACACCCTTGTTGACGCCGTTGAGGAGGACCTCGTCGCCCTTGCCTTCGGCCTCCAGCGAGGAGTTGATGACGTTGTTCACGTACTGCTGCGTAATGGTGGAGGCGCCCTGCTTGTTGCCGCGGGCGGTGCTCACGAGGGCACGCAGGATGCCCGTGGTGTCCACGCCGCCGTGCTCGTAGAAGCGGCTGTCCTCGATGGCGATGACCGCGTTCTTGATGTGCGGGGACATCTGGTCCAGCGACACCCGGGTGCGGTTTTCCGCGTAGAGGTTCGCGATCACGCTGCCGTCGGAGGCCAGGATCGTGGTCGACTGGCTCGGCGGATCGACCTTCAGCTCAGCCGGAAGGGTGTCGAAAAACTGGATGGAACCGCTCGCCGCGCTGCCTGAAACGGCCGCCGCGGGGACCAGAAGGCCCGCCACCAGGACGCCACAAATGGCGCTCACGCCCAGGAAAAGAAAGATCTTTCCGAGGGTGGTGGCCGTGTCAAATAAAGGGTTCTTGCCAGTCGCCATGTTTTCCACTTTACCGGCAACGACTAGGCTTTATGTCATGACCAAATGGGAGTACGCCACGATTCCGCTCATTATCCACGCCACGAAGCAGATCCTGGACCAGTGGGGCGAGGACGGCTGGGAGCTTGTCCAGGTTGTTCCTGGCCCCGACGGAAACGGCCTGGTTGCCTACCTGAAGCGGGAGAAGCAGTAGCCATGAGCACCCCCTCAGAAGCCGTGCCGGCCACCCCGGCGGGCACGGAAAACGTCTCCGAAAACACCTCAGCCGCGACCGCCACCGGCGCGTCGTCCGCCGTCGAACAGCGCCTGGCCGAGCTGGGCCTGACGCTCCCTGACGTCGCGGCCCCGGTCGCGGCGTATGTCCCGGCCGTCATTTCCGGCAACCACGTCTACACGTCGGGCCAGCTGCCGTTCATCAACGGCAAGCTCGAGGCCACCGGCAAGGTGTCCGCCGGCGCAGCGGGCGCCGCCGATGAGTCCACCGTGTCCCCGGAAGACGCGAAAGCCTACGCTGCCGTCTGCGCCGTGAACGCCCTGGCCGCCGTCAAGAGCGTGATCGGCGACCTCGACCGCATCACGCGGATTGTCAAAGTTGTCGGGTTTGTTTCCTCCGATCCTTCCTTTACCGGCCAGCCAGGCGTCATCAACGGTGCCTCGGAGCTGCTGGGCCAGGTCCTCGGCGACGCCGGCCAGCACGCACGCTCCGCCGTCGGGGTATCCGTCCTGCCGCTCGACTCGCCCGTCGAAGTCGAACTGATCGCCGAATTCGCCTAGAAGACCGGTCACCTCGTTGCCTCAGTTAGCGCGTCGCCTGTTTGTTCTGCCTCCCGATCTCGAGGGAGCAGCCCGGAGCTGGATTGAACACGGTGAGCGGACGCCCCGTGCCCCCCGCCTGGCCTCCTCGGTGATCCTCCTGCGGGACTCGCCCACAGGCCTGGAAACCTGGCTCGGTTACCGGACGGGGTCCTCCCCGCTCGGTGTCCTCGCCTTCCCCGGCGGATCGCTGGAAGCGACCGACGACGACGCCGTCGGCTGGCTCGGCCCCTCGCC
>JBKPBZ010000173.1:0-4758 GCA_046727115.1 Actinomycetota bacterium
GCCGGCTCGGTGCTGCGGAACACTCCGGGCGTCGGGGCCGATCCATACCAGCCAACGCCGAATCCGTCGCCGTTGGTCGTCTCGACTCCCATGCGTGCGTGTTTGCTCTGCATGACGAGCGAGTGGACTGGCTTGTACAAAAGATCATCAAGTTTCACCGGGGAACCTGAATACGCGAGCCAACGGCACATGGCGTCCTCCTCCACTTTTGGATAGAAGTCCACCACGCGTCCTGTGCCCCGCACATCATCACCCGGGGGTGATTCCACCAGCTGTGGGAGGGTCTGGGCGCCGCCCGCAGGATCACCCTCGGCGGGTGACGCGCCTGCGTGGTCCAAAGCCAACACTGGTGGTACCTGCCAGTGATTGGGCTGCCAGGCGTCAGCCCATGAGGAGCGCAAGCCGACGGAGAGAGGGGCCTTGCAATGTCGAGACCACAACCAGTCCTGGCGCGGATGATGGCGCTGGGGGCGGCCATCGGGTTACTCGCGGGCTGCAGCACCACAAGCCCGACGACCAGGCCCGCGACCAGCCAGATTAAGAGCGTCTCACCCGTGTGCGCTGCCTCCGATGCGTTCTCCGCTTCGCTGACGAATTTTAAGGACACGCTCAAGCCAGGTGTCACGGTGGAGCAGATTCAGTCGGCCCGGGATCAGGTCAAGAAGGCCTACGACGATCTCCTTAATGCAGCCGGTGACGCGGCCAAGGAACGGGTGGATGCCGTCAAGTCTGCCCAACAGAAGTTTGCAGCCGCGGTCAGCGCCGTTCCCGACACCGCGACACTGAGCCAGGCAGTCAACTCCCTGCGTGACGAAGCCGCGAACGTGCAGGCCGCTGTCAGCGACCTCTCGAATGACATCGAGTGCTAGGTCGGCCGCCCGGAACCCGGACATGTGAATTCATCCCCCGCCCAGCGCCCCGTCCACAAACAACGTTCGCCAAATGAAAGTAGGGAAGCCGAAATGAATTTCTTTGAGAACTTTTGGGAAATCTTCTGGTGGCTGTTCATCTTCTATGCGTTCTTCGCGTTCCTTTGGGCATTGTTCATGGTGATCGGCGACCTCTTTCGTGACCACGAACTCAGCGGCTGGTGGAAGGCCGTCTGGATCATCTTCCTGGTCTTTGTACCCCTCTTGTCCGTGCTGGTGTACATGATTGCGCGCGGCAAGGGGATGGCGGAGCGGTCAATGGCCCAGGCCCGCAAGAGCCAGGCTGAAACCGATGCGTATATACGCCAGGTAGCCGCAGCGAGCCCCACTGAGGAGATCGCCAAGGCCAAGGCGCTCATGGACGCTGGGACCATCACTCCAGAGGAGTTCAACCGGATCAAGAGCAAAGTAGTCGTCTGACTCGGATTGGAGATTGGGGATTGGGGATCCCTAATGATCGGGGAGCACGCGACGATGAACTCACTATTCAGCACGTCTCCTCGACTCTAAGCTCGAGCCAGGCTGAACCAAGGAGGGCTCAATGGAGCCGGCATCATCGGAGTCCGATCCACGTCCGGCCCTCCCCCGCAGCGTAACCATCCTGCTCGCCCTGGCCGGCGCGGCCGTAGTCGCTTTCGGCCTTGGTGCGATGCGGGGAATTGTCACACCGGTGTTCTTCGCGTTCGTGCTCACCTTGTGCGTTCATCCCGTGCGCCGCTGGATGCAGGGACGAGGGATACCACGGGGCATAGCCACGGGGACCACAATCGCGGCCGTCTTCGGGTTGCTGACCGCCTTCGCCACGGTCCTCATTGCCTCATTGGCACAGTTCTCCGCGCTGCTGCCGCAATACGCCCCCCAAGTGCAGCAGCTCGGCGCCACAATTGCCAGTGCGTTGGAATCTGTGGGCTTTGGCCCTGAACAAGCCCAGGAAGTCCTGAACGGGTTTACTCCGAGCCGTATCATCGGGTTCCTCGGCGGCCTCCTGGGCAATATCGCGAGCCTGGTGGCCAGCCTCGTGATCATTTTGACAATGCTCATCCTCATGGCACTGGATGGCTCGCGCGTTCCGGTGATCCTGACTCATCTGAACCACCACCGGCCGGCACTGGTCGCCGCGCTTGACGTCTTCGGAACCGGCGTGCGCCGCTATATGGTCGCCACCACGGTCCTCGGGATCGCCCAAGGCGTGTTCAACTGGCTGGTCCTGCTCATCCTGCAAGTCCCCGGTGCCCTGCTGTGGGGGTTGCTCTCGTTCATCTGCAGCTTTATCCCCAACATCGGGTACTTCATCGCGATCGTCCCCCCGCTGTTCTTTGGATTCCTCACCGGTGGTTGGCCGACTGTGGTGGCCATCATCGTCATCTATGGCGGGATCAACGGCGTCATCCAGTCCATCATTCAACCAAAGTACGTGGGCAACGCTGTGTCGCTCAGCGAGACTCTGACCTTTGTCTCCGTCCTCTTCTGGGCCGTGGTCCTGGGCCCTGTCGGCGCCATCCTCGCCGTCCCACTGACGCTCTTCGTTCGCGCCATCCTGCTCGATTCCGATCCCCGGATCGCATGGTGGCGGCCAATGACGGGCGACCAGACGGACGTGGCAATGCTCCTCAAACAGGAGGACGAAGCGATCCGGGCCCGCCGCGGCCGGCCGCGGCAAGGCCGCCCGGACACCGGCAGCGCACCGAAGGCATGACGTGCCGTCAGTGCGTTGTCATGGGCAGGTGAGAGACGCATGCTGAGCACCATCACCAGCCTGGTGCTCTTCGGCCTCGCCGGTGCGATGAGCACCGTGCCTGTCAGCGTGACGATCATGATTCTGCTCTCGCCGAATCCACGCCGCGGCGCCCTTCCCTTCCTGGTCGGCAGCCTGGCGGGTTCGATTGTGGTGGTGGGCCTGTCGGCGGTCGGGCTGCAGTTCTTGCCCGGCAGGCCGCCGCTCTTGCGCAAGGACGAACTACTGGCCCAGATTGCCATCGTGGTCGGAGCAATTCTGATTGCGTACTCCGTGTACCTTTTCGTGAGCAAGGGCCAGCGGGACAACGCCATGCTTGGCAAAATGACGTCGAGGTTCCGCTCCGCCCGGCCCTGGGAATTCGTCGCCCTGGGCCTGGGCTTGAACCTGCGTCCCAAGGCTATCCTGCTGGCCGTCACGGCAGGCGCCGTGATCAGTGTCCAGGAACCGCCGCCGCTGGAAGGGAGCGTGCTGGTCCTCGCGTACGCCGTCGTGGCCCAGTCCGCCGTCGTCATTCCCGTCGCAGTGTGGCTGCACTCGCCGGAACGCGCCCAAACACCCTTGACCGCCCTTTACAACTGGCTGCAGCGCCACGGACGCAGGATAGCGGCGATCGTCACGTTGGCGATCGGGCTCTTCATCGTTGGCTACAGCCTCCTGCAACTCTGACCGGAAACGCCGCGAAGATTGGGCCGAAGCCGCCGCCGGAACCGAGGGCTCAGCCCAGGACACTCCCCTCGCCGGTGCCAGCCGGCTTGGGGTCAGGGATCCGCATCATGCGGAACGAAGTGCCGAGCCCTGCGAGGCCGGCAAGGATAGGGACGAACAATGCGATCTGGAGGGCAAGGGGCCGTGCCTCCGTGTTGATGCGGATGATTTCGTTCTGGATGTCCTCCGGCTGGCCGGCGATCTGCTGCTGGAGTTGCGCGTCGCTCATCACCTGGGCGTCTTCTTCCAGCACCGTCGCGACCTGCTGCTTATCGTCGGGCGGGAGGACGGTACTGGCATTGGACAAGCCGATGAAAATGGTCGACAGCGATGCCAGCATGATGCCGCCGGCGAACGCGAGCCCGAAGGACAATCCGAATGATCCCGCGGCCGAGTTCACGCTGGCGGCCTCGCTGACCCGCTCGTCCGAAATCGGGGACAACGTGTAGTTGTTGAGCTGGGATACCAGCAGCCCCAGGCCACATCCTGAGATGATGAGCGGGACCAGGAGCCACCAGCCGGAGTCCGCCCGCGGCACGATCGGGACCAGCACCGCCAAACCCGCGATCAGGAGCAGGAAGCCCCACCGGATGAGGCTGGCCGGGCGCCGCCTCCCGGACCTCTTCCCGGCGATCATGGCGACCGCGAACATGGTCAGCGAGAGAGGGGCGATCGATAGACCCGACTGCATCGCGTTGTATCCGAGCACCATCTGAAGGTAGATGGGCAGCACGATCATCGTGCCGCCCAGAGCGATCTGCTGGAGCATTTGTCCCGTGGCACCAAAGCGGAAGGTTTTCGCCTGGAACAGGTCCGGATCCAGCAGTGTCGGCTTGTCCCGGCGTTTGCGCTGAATAAGCCAGTAGACCAGGCCGCCCAGTCCGACGGCACCCACCGCCAGGAGTGCGCCGACAGCCTCGCCGCCTTCCTGCCAGACCAGGATGCCGAGCACGACGCCGCCCATGCCCACAATGGACAGGAATGATCCGAAGAGATCCAGTTCCCGGGGCCCGGTGTACGGCACGTCTTTGACGAGCCTGATTCCGGACAGGACCACCGCGATGATGAGGGCCTCGAGCAGGAAGGCGACGCGCCAGGACAGGAATGTCGTGAGGAAGCCGCCCAGCAGCGGCCCGACGGCGGCGGCGATCGCGGCCGACGCGCCGACCAGGGCATAGACCCGGTGCTGGGCATCTCCCTCGAAATTTCCGTGGATAAGGGACTGCATGGCGGGAAGGAGCAGCGACGCGCCAAGGCCGCCGATCAGGGCCCAGCAGATGATGATCGGGAGCAGACTCTGGGCCAGGGTCATCGCCACGGCGCCGACGGCGTAGCAGGTAAGCCCAATGACGTAGGCGCGCTTGCGCCCGAACAGGTCGCCGATCT
>JBKPBZ010000174.1:0-8477 GCA_046727115.1 Actinomycetota bacterium
GAGATCGAAGTAGCCCGCGGGGTCGCCCCAGCCCTTGACGGCATCGACCATTCGTCCCTGCACGTCCGCCAGGCCCAGAGCGGCATCGAGCCCGGTTTGGTCCCGGAGCCTGATGGCCTCTTCGCGGCTCCCGGTGATTTCTCCGACGAGGAAAAACGAATCCTTGCCGATGCTCTGGGCGAATTCGTGAATGGCGGAGGCGAAGTACCGAGTGGCGCCCGGGTCCATGTGCTTGACCGTGTCCACGCGGAAGCCGTCGATGTCTGCCTCCGCGACCCAGTACTTGTAGGCCTCGACGAGGGTTTGGAACGCTGCCGAGGGCTGGTACTCGTCCACCGGACCGGTTCCCTGGTGGATGTCCTTTAGCCCAAAGAAGTCCCCCTCGGTTGTCTCCTGGGGATCGTCCCAGTGGACGATCTGACCCTTGCGGGTAAAAGCGGCGTCGGACTGGAGTTCGCGCGGCCACACCGCGCTGTCCATATCTGGCGGGCTAACCGGCGCGGGAAACGGCAGGCTCGGAACGCCGCCAGGGTCCCGCCAACCGGCAACCGGATAGGTGGCCCCGGTCCACACGGGAACATAGGGCTGCCCAGTGGTGGCATCGACGGTGGCGTACTGGAACACGTCCGCGGAATGGTTGAGGATGACGTCGAGAATGACGTAGAGCCCGGCGTGGTGGGCAGCGGCAACCAGCTCTTTGAAGTCCTGGGCAGTGCCGAAGTGCGGGTCGACTTCGAGGAAGTTCTGTGTGCCGTAGCCGTGGTAGTCATCCACCCCGGGCCGTTGCCGCAGTATTGGGCTGATCCAGAGCGCGGTGACTCCGAGCCTTTTCAGGTAGCCGAGTTTGGACTGTATCCCCTTCAAGGTGCCGCCGAGCCACTGGGTTCCCGCAGTCTCCCAGTTCTGTATGTCGGCCGCGGCTTGTACGGCATTGTCCGTGTCCCCCGGCGAAAACAGCGGCGTGCTGCCCTGCACGATCTGCCCGGCGGCATCCCTGTAGCCGTCCTCCTTTTGGTTGGAAAAACGGTCTATCAGCAGGAAATAGATCACCTGGTCCGACCAGTCGCGCGGTGACGGGTGATAGCGGTTTTGGTTTACTGGATCCAGCTGCATGATTGCCAAGTATGGAGAATTCCTCCGCAAGGCGGAAGGGCCTTCGGGTTTTCCGGTCTGGGGGCGTCAGTCGCGTGGTCGCATGAGCGGTGGGTTAAGTACGGCCCGCGTTGGCTGGCCAGTTGCCGGGCGGGCTGTTTCAGCGAGCCGGAAAAGCGCCGCCGGGCGGCCGGTCTCGCCCGTGGTCATCCGCCCCGTGTCTTCCAGAAATCCGGGCGTTCCTGTGGCCTTCCGGTGGAAGTTCCGGGGGTCCAGCCGCGTACCCCAAACGGCCTCGTACACTGCCCGGAGCTGGGCGATGGTGAACTCTTCGCCGCAGAAGGCCGCCCCCAATGGCGAGTATTCGAGCTTGGATTTCGCCCGTTCCAACGCGTCAGCAAGGATCCGCTCGTGATCGAACGCGAGCTGGAATTGGCCGTCCAGGACGTGGCTGACCGGGTACCACGCGGCGTGCTCGGCGTCGCTCCCGGCGGAGAGGACGGGGAAGTTGGGCGCTAGCAGAAGATGGGCCACCGTGAGCACATCCCCGCGCGGGTCGCGCCCCTTCGGACCGTAGGTTCCCAGTTGTTCCAGGTGGCCAGGGACCTGCTCGACGCCGGTTTCTTCGGTGAGCTCACGGCTCGCCGCCGTCGCCAAATCCTCACCGGGCAGCACGAAACCGCCAGGCAGAGCGAGCCCGCCCCGGAATGGCTCGATGAGGCGGGTGATGAGCAGGACATTCAGGACGTCCTCCGTCACGGTGAGGGCGACGACGTCGACCGTCACCGGGAAGTGCGCGGGCGCCGGGTGGGATTCAGGCATAGACACATCGTAGGCAGTTATCGTCACCTTGACAATAAATCGCGGGAACCCTAGGGTTTAGTTATCGTCAACTTGACGACAAAGAGCGATTTAGGAGAATACCATGGCCAGCATCAAGCGCTACCCCTGGATCAGCCACTTCCTGGGCAGCCCCACCGGCTACGTCGTTCACCTCCAGAAAGGCTCTGTCCGGCACCAGGGAGTCGGCCAGGCCTTCTGGTTCCGGCCAGCGAACTCCGTGCTCAGCGAGGTTCCTGTTGACGATCAGGAACTGCCCACGCTCTTTCACGCCATCACCCGTGACCACCAGGACGTGAGCGTGCAGGCCAACGTGACCTACCGCTTCATCGACCCGGTGTCCGTCTCCAGCCGGCTCGACTTCGGCCTCCAGCCGGCCGGTGCGGGGCCGGCGACCGGGAAGGAGCAGGTGGCCACCATCATCGGCCAGCTCTGCCAGAGCCACGCCATCGACCAGATCGCCACCACCACGCTCGCCGAGGCCCTGGAGCGCGGGGTCAGCCAGCTCCGCAGCGTCCTCGCCGAAGCCCTCCGGGCGGACACCCGGCTTCAGTCCACAGGCATCGAGATCCTTGGGGTGCAGGTCCTGGCGGTCCGGCCGGAGTCCGACGTCGAACGCGCTCTGCAGACGCCGGTCCGGGAACAGCTCCAGGCCGAAGCGGACCGCGCCGTATACGAACGCCGGGCCGTCGCCGTCGAGCGCGAACGGACCATCTCCGAGAACGAAATGGCGAGCCAGATCGAGCTGGCCACCAGGCGCGAACACCTGGTCACCCAGGAAGGCGCCAACGCACGGCGTCACGCCGAGGAACAAGCCGCAGCGGGACTCATCGAGGCTCAGGCTTCGGCCGAACGCCAGGGCATCAGTGCCTCCGCCGAGGCGAACCAGATCCGAGTGGTAGGCGAGGCAGCCGCGGCGCGCGAGGCAGCGACCATGGAGGTCTACCGGGGCACGGAACAGGCCACCCTGCTCGCACTGGCGCTACGCGAGGCTGCTGCATCATTGCCCAACATCGGCAACCTCACCATCACTCCGGACCTGCTCAGCGGTGCGCTGGCCGGTCTGATGAGGGAGCCTGCGGGCGGTGGGCTTCCGGCCGCCTTGGCCGGGGTCACAGCGGGGGCGGCCGGCCGGGCCGAGAAGTAGGATCCGGTCATGGCAAACCCCCGTCTCGTCATCGTCCACCGGCGGACCGAGCTCCAGGAGCTCCTGGACCGCCACGCCACCCGCGGCCAGGCCGAGTTCTTCCTCCGCACCCGCGGCCGCAGCATCCAGGATGTCCAGGAGCGCCATGACGGGCTGGCGGCGGCCCTGGCGACCGTCCGCGCCGCGGTTCCGGCCGAGTGGCGCCACGCCGAGGTGGAACGCGCTGACCTGAGCCGGTTCCTGCTCACCCCGGAGGACATCATCGCGGTGGTTGGACAGGACGGGCTGGTGGCCAACGCCGCGAAGTATCTCAACGGCCAGCCCGTCATCGGGGTCGATCCGGAACCGGGAACAAATCCGGGTGTCCTGGTCCGGCATGCGCCCGGCGCAGTGTCCGGCCTGCTGCGAGACGCGGCCCTGGGTGGGCACGCGGAAAGGCTGCATTTCGAGGAGCTGGCCACAGTGACAGCGCGGCTGGATGATGGGCAGGAGCTCTCGGGACTCAACGAGATTTTTATTGGGCACGCCTCGCACCAGTCGGCCCGCTACCAGCTCACGTCTGCTGACGGGCAGGTCGAGCGGCAGTCCTCGTCCGGTCTGATTGTCTCCACGGGCACGGGTGCGACCGGCTGGTGCGCATCCATCGCCCTCGAACGCGGCGGACGCGCCTTGCCAGCACCCACGGACCCGCGGCTCGCGTGGTTCGTCCGCGAGGCCTGGCCCTCCCCCATGACCGGAACCTCCCTGACGGAGGGCGGCCTAGTGGCTGGCGAAACACTCCTTGTGACGGTGGCGTCCGACCAGCTCGTGGTGTTCGGCGACGGCATGGAAGATGACCGCCTCACCGCCTCCTGGGGCCAGGAAATCAGGGTCCAGTTGGGCGAACGGCCGCTCCGGCTGCTCATGTAGGGCGCTTATCGCCCTTAACGCACAAAACTCCCCGCCAACCGAAGTCAGCGGGGAGTTCTGTGAACCCAATACGGGGTGGAGCACCGTTGCCGGGGCTCCTATGTGGAGATGGGGGGAATTGAACCCCCGTCCGATGTCGTGTTGTCAGGGCTTCTCCGGGCGCAGTTTGCGTTGGATTTTCTCGGCCCCAGCCATGCTACAAACAGCTGGCTGATCCGGGCCCAGTCATCTAAGAGTCCCGTTTACCCCGATGACGGAGGTAAACAGCAGTGGCTATCTAAATGACGCCAGGATCCGGGGCAATAGCAACCTCGGGCTGACGGACTGTCTTACTGCTTAGGCAGCGAGAGCGAAGTCAGTGCGTTTTGATTCGGCACTTATTGGTTTGCAGACAGCGTTTACGAGATAATTCTGCATCCTCGGCCCGCTTCACCTGTCGCGACTAACATCGTCGAAACCGATCATCCCCGTATTTTTTTATCAAACCCGGCCCGGATACTTTCGTATCCTTCCCGGACTACCCATCATAACGCACCGTCTCCGGGAAACATTCCCGGGGCCCGCTGCTTCAGCGGCGGTTGCGCTAGCGGCGGTTGCGTTCGCGCATGACCCGCAGCGCCTCGCGCTTGTCCTGCTGCTCGCGCAGCGTGTGGCGCTTGTCGTACTCCCGCTTACCGCGGGCGACGCCGATTTCGACCTTCGCGCGCCCGTCCACGAAGTACAGCTGCAGCGGCACGATCGTGAAACCGGATTCGCGGATCTTGTGCGAGATCTTCGTGAGCTCCTCGCGGTGCAACAGCAGCTTGCGGCGGCGGCGTGCGGCGTGGTTGGTCCAGCTCCCCTGGTGGTATTCGGGGATGTGGATGCCCTCCATCCACAGCTCGTCGTTGTAGAACGTGCAGAAGCCGTCAACCATCGAGGCATGGCCCTCGCGCAGGGACTTAACTTCCGTGCCCATCAGCGCAATGCCGGCCTCGTAGGTGTCAAGGATGAGGTAGTCGTGCCGGGCCTTGCGGTTGGTGGCCACTACCTTACGGCCACTTTCTTTGGGCACGGTAGGACTCCTAGGTTCTATTGGTGGTTCACTCCGGCCAGGTGGTGCGGAGTCTTTCCAGTTTACGGCAGGGCGGCTGCCGCAGCGGATGGCCCGGGCCGGGCTACAGCAGGTTCATCGGGTCGACGGCTCGGCCATTGAGCCAGGTCTCGAAGTGCGAGTGGCAGCCGGTGGAGTTGCCGGTGGTGCCCGAATAGGCGATCAGCTGCCCCCGGTTGACGTGCTGGCCGACCCTGACCGCCACGGAAGTGTTGTGGTAGTAGATCGTGGTCAGCGAGTTGCCCTGGACGACGCCGTGGGAGATTTTCACGTTGTTGCCGCCGCCGTCGTTGGCCCAGCCTGCCGAGAAGACGGTGCCGGCCGCCGCGGCGTAGACGGCGGTGCCGCAGGGGGCGCCGAAGTCGATGCCGGTGTGCATGTAGCCACCCTGGCCGTAGAAGTCGATGGTGCCCGGCGGCGTCGGACGCCAGCCAAACCCGGAGGTGATCGGAATACTGCCCGGGAACGGGTGCTGCAGGCCAAAAGCCGACGGTGAGCCCGCGGCCGGCGGGACATACGGCTGAGTGGCCTGTCCCCGCGCGCGGGCGGCGGCCGCGGCGGCCTCGGCGATGCGCCGCTGCTCGGCCAACCAGGCCTCACGCAGCTTCCGGTCGCGTTCGACGATTTCGGCGGCCACGGCGTCCTGCTGCGCCTTGACCTTGGCGAGCTGGCTCTGGATGCCGGGCTTGGCGGCCTGGAGCTGGGCGTCGAGCCGGGTGGTGTCGGCGATGAGCTTGTCCACGGCCGCCTTCTTGGCCTCGGCCTCGTCCCGGGCGGCCTTTTCCCGCGCCAGCGCGGCGTCAGCCTTGGCCTTGAGGTCCGTGATTTCAGCCTCGACGGCCGCCAGCCGCGCCTGCGCGTTGATGTTCGTGGCGCTCTGCTGGGTGAGCTTGTCCATTGCGGAGTTCTGGCTGCGCAGGGCCTGGTCCGCGAGGTCGATGGTGTCCGTCAGGCTGCTGCCCTGGTTCGAGCCGAAGAACAAGGACAAGTTGGACGGGACGCCGCCGGACTTGTACGCCTGCGTGGCGATCTGCCCGATCAGTTTCCGGGTGTCCGCAATCTTCTGCTTGTCCGAATCGAGCTGCTGGGTGATTTTTGCCTTGTTCTGCTGTGCCAGGTCCACGCGGGCTGCGAGGGCCTGCACTTCCTGGACCGCTCCGGCCACCCGGCCCTGGGCGTCCAGGAGGGCCTGCTGGGCGCCCGGGAGCTGGCCCTGGTACAGGACCAGGTCCGCCGCGGCCTGGGCGATCTTGCCGTCCACGAATTCGAGGGAATGCTGGACCCTGGCCGCCTCGTCGCGGAGCGCGGCCTGCTGGTCCTCAAGGTCGCCGGCGACTGCCATCGGACTCGAGGCTCCCATGCTCCCGGCCAGGACCAGCGCCAGGGTGGCGCTGATCATCCGGCTGCGGCGTCCCACCAGACGATGCCGGAGCGATTGCCGGAGGGGGCGGCGGGCCAACGGTGTCATAAGCATTCCCTTTTCGTTGCGCAAAGCTAGACCCGCAAATACCGGCGGAGGGTGAGCAGGGAGGAAGTCCCGGCCAGGACGACACCCAGGCCAATCAGGGCAGGAGCCAGGATCAGTGTCTGCCCCGGGGAGATGAACGCCGTGTCCGGGTACTGCTTGGACATGACCTCCCCGAGGAAGAAGTGGGCCACGGCCCACAGGGTGACGGAGGCCAGGGCCGCGCCGATCACCGCGGCGATGACGCCTTCGAGGATGAACGGCAGCTGGATGACCATCTTGGACGCGCCCACCAGGCGCATGATCCCTGTTTCCCGGCGGCGGCTGAACGCGGACAGCCGGATGGTGGTTGCGATCAGCAGGATGGCGCAAATGATCATGACGCCCGCGACGCTCACCGCCACCAGGGACGCCGCGTTCATGGCCGAGAACAGCCGCTCCAGCAGCTGCCGCTGGTCGATCACGGTCTCCACGCCGGCCTGGGAGGAGAAGGTCTCGCTGATGATCTCGTACTTCTCCGGGTCCTTCATGTTGATCCGGAAGGAGGCCGGAAGCTGGTCCGGGGTCACAGAGTCAACGATCGGGGAATTGGAGAACTGTTCTTTGAAGTGCTTGTAGGCGTCGTCTTTGGACTCGTACTGGAAGTCGTTGACGTACTGGGCCACCGCGGGCGACTGCAGGAGCTTCCGCAGGTTGTCCTCCTGCTCCGGCGTCGCCGGGCCGGTGGCGCAGCCGGGCGCCGTCGAACCGTCACTGCAGAGGAAGATGGCCACCTGGACTTTGTCGTACCAGTAGCCCTTCATCTGGTTGATCTGCAGCTGCAGCATGCCGGCGGCGCCGACGAAGGTCAGCGACACGAAGGTCACCAGGATCACGGAGATCACCATGGACAGGTTGCGGCGCAGGCCGCTGCCGATCTCGCTCAGGACGAATGCAAGCCTCACGCCTGGGCCTCCCCTGCGGTGCGGATCTCGGCGCGGGCTTCGGCGCGTGACCCGGCCCGGGGCGTGATGACTTGCGGCTCGTCCCGGCCGCTGGCGTCGCGGAGGCGGCGCGACTGGCCCACGATGGGAATCATGGAGGTGTAGAGCGCCTTGGCCTCGTCGCGGATCACGACGCCGTTCTTGAGTTCCACCACCCGTTTGCGCATCTCGTTGACGATGTCGTCGTCGTGCGTGGCCATCACCACGGTGGTGCCGTTCTGGTTGATCTTGTCCAGCACGCCCATGATGCCCATGGAGGTGGTGGGGTCCAGGTTTCCGGTGGGCTCATCGGCAAGCAGGATGCCGGGACGGTTTACGACGGCGCGGGCGATCGCCACGCGCTGCTGCTCGCCGCCGGAGAGCTCGTGCGGGAGGCGGTTTTCCTTGCCTTCAAGGCCCACGGTTTTGAGGACCTCGGGGACGGTGTCGCGGATGACGCTGCGGCTCTTGCCGATGACCTGCATGGCGAAGGCGACGTTGGCGAAGACGGTTTTCTGCGGCAGCAGGCGGAAGTCCTGGAAGACGACGCCGATTCCGCGGCGCAGCCGCGGCACGCGCCAGCTGGAGATGTTGGCGACGTTCTGGCCGGCGACGTAGACGGCGCCGGAAGAGGCGCGGTCCTCCTTGAGGACCAGGCGCAGGAACGTGGATTTGCCCGAGCCGGAGGCGCCGACGAGGAAGGCGAATTCACCACGGTCGATCTCAAGGTTGATCGAATCCAGCGCCGGCCGCGCCTTCTGGTCATAGACCTTGGTGACATTTTCGAAACGGATCATGGCCCTAAGTACCCTGCAGGGTGGGGCCGCGAGGGCCCGGTTCTGCCGCCGGGGCAAGGGCTTTCGTTTGGGGGAAGTAGAGCTCCGGCCCCTCGACTATACGCACGGGTAACGGCGGAACCGCCGGAACGGCGGGGCGTGTCGCGCGATTGTCAGGGACCTCCCAGCCGGG
>JBKPBZ010000175.1:0-35650 GCA_046727115.1 Actinomycetota bacterium
CGCGGGGCACACACCGCGGCCCGCCGCACGGCCCGCCAGCTGCCGGCTGACGCCCTGCGCAGCTACCAGCGGCGAGCCCTCGCCGAGGCGGCCGCCAACGGCTACGTGGCCCTCGCCGAGATGGCCGCCCCGCACATCGGGGGTCTCGAGGACCTGCAGCTGGCGGCGGCCTGGAATGACGGCCGGGAGGCTGTCCCCGAGGTCCTGCCGTACTGGGGCGAACTGGCCACATCGCAGGAACATGCCCACTCCATCCTCGACGGCCTGGGCGTGCCGGTCCTCGGCCTGGCCGGTGACCTGAATATTGACGGCTCGATCGGTTCACGGACCGCCTCCCTGCGTGAGGATTACGCCGACGCACCAGGGGAGCGCGGGAATCTGTACCTCTCCGTGGCCGAGGCAGCCGCCCACCTTGCGGCGTGCTCGCTTTTGGGGATCCAGGCAGGCTTTCACGTGATCGGCGACGCCGGCCTGGACGCGGCCCTCGACGCCCTCGACCTCGCCGCAGCCGAGGTGGGGGAGCAGCGCGTCCGCGCCGCGGGGCACCGTTTCGAGCATGTCGAACTCGCGGATGCAACGGCCGTTAGCCGGCTGGCCCGCTATTCGGTCACAGTCAGCGCGCAGCCGGTCTTCGACGCCCTGTGGGGTGGCGGGGACAGCCTGTACCAGCAGCGGCTCGGTTCCCGCCGGCTGGGAATGAACGCCTTTGCGAGCTTCTACGCGGCCGGTGTGCCGATCTGCTTTGGCAGCGACAGCCCGGTGACGCCGCTGCGGCCGTGGTCCAGCGTGCGTGCGTGCCTCCAGCACACCAATCCTGCGGAACAGATCTCCGCGCGCGCCGCATTCCTTGGCCACACACGGGCCGGCTGGCGTGCCGCCCGCTACCCCAACCCCATGGCCGGGCAGTTGGTGCCGGGGGCCCCGGCCAGCTTCGCGGTCTGGGAGGTCGAGGAACTTATGGTCCAGGTTGCCGACGGCCGCGTGCAGTCCTGGAGCACCGACCCGCGGGCCCGCACACCGTTGCTGCCGGCCCTGGACACCGGCAGCGATCCGGCCTGCCTGCTGACGGTACGGGACGGCCAGGAACTCTATGCCAGCGGCGCCCTCGGCGCGTAATTCTCGGCGGCCTGAACCCCGGCGCCTTGAGAACCGGCGCCCGGGACTGCGCCCCGTCATCCGGCCGGCGGAGCCGAAACATTCACGCCGGCAACCATGCCCTGAACTGGGACGATACGCATAACGGCAGGTCACCGCTCGGTTGACAGAACGGTCCGCCCCCGTAGCATTGAGGGGCAACGGAGGGTTGCGCACGGCGCAGGCTCCGGCAGTCCCCGGTCGATCCCAGGTTGCCGCACCCGCGGCAGCTTTTCTGGTCATGACCACGGGCACCCCCAGGGGGCGGGTCCACTTCGCAGCAGAAAACGGTTCCGGCGCCGCAATTCGAGGCCTGCCGGAACTGGCCCGAAGCGGGTGGACCTGCCCGGGGGGTCATCCGGCCCCGTCAGGCGCGCCCGACTCCCTATAATGGGAAGTTGCGCCTGAATATCCAGATCGACTGACGTTCGGCGCACCGACCGCTCCCTTCAAGGAAAGGCCTCGCTGTGCGTGTCCTCACCATCATTCCGACCTATAACGAGCTGGAATCGTTGCCCAAGACCCTCGGTCGCCTGCGCACAGCCGTGCCCGCTTCCGACGTGCTGGTTGTCGACGACAACAGCCCCGACGGCACGGGGCAGCTGGCGGACCGCCTGGCCGCCGAAGACGGCCAGGTCCACGTCCTGCACCGCGCCGGAAAGGCGGGGCTCGGCGCGGCGTACATCGCCGGTTTCAAGTGGGGCCTGGACGCCGGCTACGACATCCTCGTGGAGATGGATGCGGACGGCTCGCACCAGCCCGAGCAGCTGCCCCAACTGATCGAGGCGGTGGAACAAGGCGCGGACCTCGCCATGGGCTCACGCTGGGTTCCCGGCGGCCGCGTGGTCAACTGGCCGATGTACCGCCAGGCCATCAGCCGGATCGGCAGCACCTACGCCCGGATCATGCTGGGCGTGAAGATCAAGGACGTCACCGGCGGTTTCCGCGCCTTCCGCCGGACCACGCTCGAGAAGCTGAACCTGGATGCCGTGGACTCGGTCGGCTACGGCTTCCAGGTGGATCTGGCCTGGCGCGTGGCCAAACTCGGCCTGACGATCGTGGAACGCCCCATCACCTTCGTTGAGCGTGAGCTCGGCGCTTCGAAGATGAGCGGCAACATCGTCGTTGAAGCCATGGTCAACGTCACCAAATGGGGACTCACAGCCCGCTGGAACAAACTCCGGGGCAAGCAGGACGCCAGGCAGGACGCCTAGCAGCAGGGACGGCTCCCGTCCCCGGACGGCAATCCGGACCAAAAAGGGCCGGGCCCGCATCAAAGTAATGATGCGGGCCCGGCCCTTGCCGTAGCCGGTGCGCTGGGGGCTAGGCCGAGCGGCGTTCGCCGCGGCGTTCGCGCAGGATGGTGAGACGGTCTTCGAGGATCTGCTCAAGCTCGGGAAGCGAGCGGCGCTCCAGCAACATGTCCCAGTGCGTGCGCACTGCCTTTTCGTTGCTGTTGACCGGGCGTTCGCCGTCCACCAGCAAGGCCTCCTTGCCCGTCTTCGAGACCCAGACCGGGGGGATTTCGGCTTCCGAGGAGAACGTCACGAACACCTGTTCGCCGTCCTCGCAACGGTATTCAACCCGCTGGCGCGGAGCCGGTTCGACGCCGGATTCGGTCTCCATGCTCTGTGCGCCAAGGCGCATACCCCGCAGGCTGCGATCGCTCATCTTTTCTCCCTCTATTCGGTTCGCAGGGTCCAGCCCTGCGTTGTCCGGAGGCCGTCAGGCGCCGGACTTCTGGTTCCACCGGATGCCGTACCGTACCTGGCCCGTATAGGCCGGCCATAACACAGTCAACAGTGGACAAAACTGTTTGGAACATCATTGAAATCAACGCTGTGCGGAGCGTTTTTGTTCCGGACGGCTGAACCGACCGGACAAATATTCAAGTATACGGGAGTGGTGCATGCGGCGTAAAGCGAGTGCTCCCGCGGGACGGACTGCGTAGGCGGCACTCGACTGGCCGGCTTAAGCTGGCTGGCCCCCGCAGCCGGGCCGAAACGGCCTGGCTGCAGGGGCCGGCAGGGGAGCACGTGGGCGCCCCAGTCAAGCAGGCGTCCTCACGAACGGGGGCCGCGCAGGCTCAGGGCAGGTGCCCTTGGCCGTCCGCGGCGACGGGCGCTGACGGCGGAGCGACGTCCGGCGTCGGGGGCGCGGGCTCTTGCGCCGCGTTTGCACCCAGTACGTTCCCGATCCCCTTGAGGGCCTCGCCAACCTCGCTCGGGATGATCCACAGCTTGTTCGAGCTTCCCTCGGCAATCTTCGGGAGGGTCTGGAGGTACTGGTAGGCGAGCAGTTTCTGGTCCGGGTTGCCCTTGTGGATCGCGTCGAAGACCTTCTGGATGGCCTGAGCTTCGCCGTCAGCCCGCAGGATCGCAGCCTTCGCATCGCCTTCGGCTTTCAGGATGGAGGACTGGCGCTGGCCCTCAGCGGTGAGGATGGCGGACTGCTTGGTGCCTTCCGCGGTCAGAATCGCGGCACGGCGGTCACGTTCGGCCCGCATCTGCTTTTCCATCGAATCCTGGATCGAGTGGGGCGGATCGATCGCCTTGAGCTCCACCCGGGAGACGCGGATGCCCCAGCGGCCGGTGGCCTCGTCCAGCACTCCGCGGAGCTGGCCGTTGATCTGGTCGCGCGACGTCAGCGCTTCCTCGAGGTTGAGGCCGCCGACCACGTTGCGCAGGGTGGTGGTGGTGAGCTGCTCCACCGCCTGGATGTAGTTGGCGATCTCGTACGTGGCGGCCCGTGCGTCAGTGACTTGGAAGTAGACCACGGTGTCGATCGAAACCACCAGGTTGTCCTCGGTGATAACGGGCTGCGGCGGGAAGGAAACCACCTGCTCGCGCAGGTCGAGCAACGGCAACAACCGGTCCACAAAGGGGATCAGCAGGGTAAGTCCGGGATTCAGCGTGCGTTGGTATTTGCCCAGCCGTTCAACGACGCCGGCCCGGGCCTGTGGAATGATCCGAACTGACCGGACCAGCACAATAATTACGAACACAATTAGTACCAGCAGCACAATTGCGACTGCGATATCCATACTTCACCCTATTCCCCAGTTGTTTGGTTTGGTCTCGCTCCGGCAGTTCAGCGGGCCGCCGTACAGCTATGCCCGCAGAACTGTCGGCTGTTACTGGATTGCCGATTCCGGCTGCGGGGCCACGATCGCGGTGGCACCGTCGATGGCGCTGACCACAGCCTGCTGTCCGGGCACCAGCACTCCCGATTGGGACCGTGCACTCCAGACGTCCCCGCCAATCTTGACGAGGCCGCCGCTTTCGTTCACTGCCTCCATGACGACGGCGGGCTCGCCGATAAGTCGTTCAATGTTGGTGCGCTGATCCGCCGGGCCCCGGTGCAGATGCTTGAGGGCCACCGGCCGGACGAAGCCGATCATGAGCAGGGACACGACGCAGAAGGCGATGATCTGAAGCCACGGGTCTGCGCCGGCGAAGTCGGCCACGAGCCCGGCGAGGGCGCCGCCGCCGAGCATGATGAAGAACAGGTCCAGCGTGATCATCTCGACCACGGCAAACAAGAGAAAGAGCGTGAGCCACAGGGCCCACCAATTCTCGATCAGCCATTCAGACATCAATTCCCCCTTGAGCTCCGGGAGCTGCAGGCACAGTTCCCCAGTAACTGTCTTTCCATCCTATGCGGAAGGGCAATAACTGGGACAGGGAGTTGGGAATTGATGCACAAAGTGGCCAAGTCGTTATTTCGCCGGTCGATTCCTTGTCCCGGCTTTCCCCTCCCACTTCTCCTCGGCGAGTGGCGTGCGGGGGTCCTGGCGGTGTGCCGCGGCGCGGCGTCGCTGCGTCGCGGCCTGAATGATCAGGTGAACGATCAGGGGATGGGTTCAAAAACGCTGATCCGGAAACGGGCCGAGACAGCGGTCCACGCCGGAAGCGCGGCCTCGAGGGCTGCGAGTGCGGCACGGTCCAGATGGTGGCCGGCCGGTCCCATGAAGGCGAGGTTGGCGACATCGCGCGGGCTCAGTGTCAAGGCCAGGTCCAGATCCCGTGCGTCGACGGGCGCGAAATGCCGGCCCAAGGACGCCGCGAGCCGTTCATCCTTGGCCGGTTCGATCCCCAGCATCCCAGTGAGGCCGGCCACCTCCTCCAGGTGGCCGGGCCGCGGCGTGACCACGACCAAGCGGCCGCCGGGGCGGAGCACCCTGGCGAACTCGGGTGCGTTGCGCGGGGCAAAGACCACGGTGACGACGTCGACGGCGTTCTCCGCGACCGGCAACGGCTGCCAGACGTCCCCGACCAGGTTCAAGGCTTCCGGGTTCATCCTCGCGGCACGCCGCAGTGCGAACTTGGAAATGTCCAAGCCGATTGCCGCGGCCGAAGCATCGCCCGCCGGTGCACCGCCCGCCGATGGATCGGCCGGCACTGCGACATCCCGGGAGACACGATCCAGCACTGCCCTGAGGTAGTGGCCGGTTCCCGTTCCGGCGTCCAGCACCAGGCCCCGACGGCCCGAGGCCCTCATGAGTGCCGGTGCTGCAAGCTCGGCAACGGCATCGGCCAGGCGCTGGTAGTGCCCTGCCGAGAGGAACTCGAAGCGGGCCGCCACCATGTCTGCGCTGTCGGCTTCAAAAACTGTCCCCTTGCCGACCAGGAAGTTGAAGTATCCCTGCTTGGCCGCATCAAAGCTGTGGCCGGCGCCGCACACCAGGGTGCGGGCACCGCCGCCACCGAACCGGAGCGCGTCCCGGCACACCGGGCACAGGAGGGGCATATCGGCGGCGGGAGGCATAGTTTCATCCTAAGCGCGGATCCCCGGCCCTCCTCGCGGGCAGGGCATGCGGGGCACGGCACGGTGGGGCGACGGCCGGCAGAAGCGCCGCGCAGGGAACGGACGGCCGCGGCATCCGCGGCGCACCGGCAGGACGTGAGGTATTTCACAGCTCGCGCACCACGGGCTAGGCTCGCACTCGTGAAATCTGAACATCTTCCGCTGCTCAATTCCGTCTCCGCCCCCGCCGTGCACCCGGACGGCTCCCGCGCCGTGGTGTCCGTGATCCGCCCGGACTTCGATGCCGATGCCTACGTGGGCCAACTGTGGACCGTGCCCTTGGATCCGGATGAGAAGAACCCGGACCACCGGCCGCGCCGGCTGACCCGCGGCTTCCGCGACACCGCACCCGACTTTTCACCGGACGGCCGGGCCCTGGCGTTCCTGCGGGCGGCCGCCGGCGGAAAGCCGCAGCTCCACGTGGTGGAAGCCGCCGGCGGCGAACCGCAGCTGCTAACGGCCGCCCCACTGGGGGTCAGCTCCTTTGCCTGGTCGCCGGATTCCCGCAGCATCGTCTTCGGTGCCAGGACTCCCGACGAGGGCCGGTACGGAAGCATCGACGGCGTGGGTGCGGGCAGCGAGGACGCCCGGCTGATCACTGATTTCCAATACCGGATGAACGGTCTGGGCTACACGGCCGACAAGCCCCTGCAGCTGTTCCTCATCGAGGTGCCGCAGCTTGACGCCGAACCCAAGGTGGCGCCGGCCGGGCGCGCCCTCAAGGCCCTCGGCGCTGCCGCCGAGGCCGCAGAGACCGGTGCCAGCCTGCTGCCGGACACCAAGCAGCTCACCACCGGGCCGGCAGACCACAACGACGCCAGCTTCAGCGCCGACGGCGGCACCATCTACTTCACCGCGTCCCTGCACGCGGGCCGGGACACGGACCTCGTCAGCGGAATCTACATGGTTCCCGCCGCCGGAGGGCAGCCGCAGGCCCTCACGCCGGCCAACACCGAACCTCAGACCGTCAGCGCCGTACGCCAGTCCGCGGACGGGCAGTGGCTGTTCTACCTCGCCCAGGACCTGGGCGCGTCAGGCCGGGACTTCGTGGCCAGGAACACCGCCCTGTATGCCATGCCGGCCGCCGGCGGAGACGCGACACCGCTCAGCGACGCCGAGAGCCTGGACCTGACCGGCGCCAGCCGGATCGAGCTGCGCGGCACGGCCGGTGCCCTGGTCCTGAACAATGCACGGGGAACCGTGGAGCTGCACGAATTCGTCGCGACGGGCGGCCACGCCGTCCTCCTGGAAGGGACCCGGGTGATCACGGGAGCCGCGGAGGGCGGGGGGCGGCTCGTGGTGAGTTTCAGCGATGCGTCGACGGCCGGTGATGTGGCCGTGGTGGACGGCGGGCAGGTCCGCCGCCTGACGGATTTCTCCGCGCCGCTGCGCAGCGTGGCGGGCATCAGCGAGCCGCAGGAACTGACATTGCCCTCGGCCGACGGGTACCCGGTCCATGGCTGGCTCGTGAAGCCGGCAGGCCCCGGGCCGCACCCGGTGCTGCTGAACATCCACGGCGGCCCTTTTGCCCAGTACGGGGTGGCTTTGTTCGACGAGGCCCAGATCTATGCCGGAGCCGGTTACGCCGTGCTCATGTGTAATCCCCGGGGCTCGGCCGGCTATGGCCAGGAGCACGGACGGTCCATCAAGGAGCGGATGGGAACCGTGGACATGCAGGACGTCCTCGCCTTCCTGGACGGGGCCGTGGAGAAGTTTGAGGACCTGGACGCCGCCAACGTCGGCATCATGGGCGGATCCTACGGCGGCTACCTGACGGCCTGGACCATCAGCCACGACCACCGCTTCCGGGCGGCCATAGTCGAGCGCGGATTCCTGGATCCTGTGAGCTTCACGGGTTCTTCCGACATCGGCTGGTTCTTCGGCGGAGAATACACCGGCCCTTCGGCGGAGCAAATGGCCGCACAGAGTCCCATGGCCCGCGTGGAGAACGTCCGGACGCCATCGCTAGTGATCCACAGCGAGGAGGACCTCAGGTGCCCCGTGGAGCAGGGCCAGCGCTACTTCACCGCCCTCAAGCAGCAGGGCGTCGAGACCGGATTCCTGGTCTTCCCGGGCGAGAACCATGAGCTGTCCCGGTCCGGCACTCCGCACCACCGCAAGCAGCGGTTCGACGAAATCCTGAAGTGGTGGGCCCGCTACCTGCCATCCGCCGGGAATCGGGCACCGCAGCCTTAGTCCTCCGCCGGGTCCGGCAGGAACCCGAGTTCCTGCCGGGCGCGGCTGATGTCCGGCTGGGCCCATCGGGCGGAGTATTCGGCATTGTTGCTGATGGAGCGAAGCTCGGCCCGGTCAAGGAACAGGACCCCGCGCAGGTGGTCGGTCTCATGCTGGACAATCCGGGCCTGCCAGCCGGTGAAAGTCCGCTCCAGTTGAGTGCCGTCCGGTGCCACAAAGTCGAGGTGGACGGATTCCGGCCGCATTACGGCCGCCTGCAGGCCGCCAATGGAGAGGCAGCCTTCGTAGAAGGCCACGGACTTCTCGCCAAGGGGCCGATAGCTCGGATTCAACATGGCAAAAAACGGCAGCGGCTCCCTCCCGCGGACGGCAGCGACCTCGGCGTCGACCGCGAACTGGTCCTCCAGCACGGCGAGCTGCAACGGAATCCCCAGCTGCGGTGCCGCCAGGCCGACGCCCGGGGCCTTGTGCATCACGCTGCGCATCAGGTCGATAAGGTGGCCAAGTTCGGCGTCACTGATCTGGCCGTCGAACGGTGCCGCCACGTGCCGGAGCACCGGATGCCCGGCCTGGACAATCGGCGGCAGGATACCCACGCCCAGGATCTCCTGGACGGCCTCGCTAATCCGGGCGGCGCTGTAGTCGGTGGGCCTGGCGTCAAAGGACATGCCCCCAGACTACTGGCGGCCGCACGCCTTCGTAACAAAGTCATAGATTCGGCCGCGAAGTCGGCTGCCGGCGTCGATCTTCAGGACACCTTTCCGGCCCGCCACGCTGACCCGCAGCGGCAGGAGCGTGCCCACCTTGTCTTCGGCCACGGCGTGCGGATCGCAGCGGGCGGGCCGGATGCCGAGGCGCACTTCCGCCGGGGGCCCGCCGGCGTGGAGCGTCAGCGAATGCGGCCAGGGCGATTGCGGGGCCTCGGCCAGGAGGGTGGTTTCCTCGACCCGGTCAATCACCAGTTCACGGGCGTTTCCAGCTCCTGAACCGCTGGCGGCGCGCGGTTGGATCAGCAGACGCACGACGGCGGTCCGCCCGTCCGCGGCGACCTCGAGGTCCGGAGCCAGCGCGACGGCGGCCACGGCGGAGACTGCCCGGGTCAGGCACATCTCGGAGTTGTTCCGTGCCAGGACGCCGAATGGATCTGCGGCCGGCGCGGTGGTATCTGGAGGCGGCACAGTGGCCTGTCGCCCAGTTCCTTGGTGCTCGGTTCCTTGTTGTGAAGTTCCTTGTGGCGCAGCTCCGTTGTTCCCGGCGCCCTGCGGCGCCGCCAGCCGGAGGGCGATAAATGCGGTGCCCGCGTCGGCGCCGGATGCAGTTCCCGGCCCGCCCGGGGCCGGGGATGGGGAGCCGCACTCCGGTGCGGGCAGCGGCGCCGGCAGGCTCTTCGTCTGACCGGGTGGAAGCTCTATCCCGCCGTTGCGCGCCGCCCACGTGATCGGCGCGGCGAACAGCGGACTGGTCAGTGCCGCGCCGAGGACGGTCAGGGGAGCGCCGGTGGTGTTGGTGAGCTGGATTTCGATGATTTGTCTGCTGTAGTTGTCGCGGAACTGGCTGATTTCCGCGGTCACAGGGGCGGTCGGGACCAGTGTCGCTGTCGCCGGGGACGCGGTCCCGCCGGCCCCGCCCACAGTTCCGGCACTGCAGGACGCCGCAACGCCCAGCACAACCACGGCAGCCGCAACCCGCAACAGGATGCGGCGCCGGCGCGTCACGGGAAGGCCGTCCATGCGCACAGTCTATTCCGGGGGTTCAGAGCGTGACGTGGCCTTTAATGCGCTGGGCTGCCTAATGCATTGTGAAGCGGCGGGCGATCAGTGCATTCACGGGCGGAACGGCGGCGACGCCTCCGATGGCCCGGTTCCGCGCCGCCAGGAGCCTGTCAGGGAGGGGCCGGCCCAGGGCCATGTTGATTTCGGCCTGGCGGGTGGCCTTCACCGCCGCCCGCAGCCGGGTGCGTTCAAAGATTCTCAGGGCGCCTTCTACCTCCTGGCCGCGGACGGCAGCCGCCGCGATCGGGGCCAGCGCCGCAGCATCCAGCCAGCCCAGGTTCATGCCCTGCCCGCCAATGGGGCTGACTTCGTGGGCCGCGTCGCCGATCATCACTACCCGTCCGGTCACCATTCGGCGGGCCAGGCGCGCGCGGACGCCGAAGCGGCTGAGCATACTATTGGTCCCGGCGTCGATTTCGATTCCCGTCCGCTCGCGCACGCAGCGCATAAGCCACCGTGCGTCACCGCCCTGACTGCCGGCAGCGGAGCCGCCGACAGGCGAGGCGCCTGAAGTGCTGTCGCCGGCAGTGCTGTCGCCGGTAGTAAGGCTGCCTGCATCCTCGGCGCCCAGCCGGACCACCCAGCGACGGCGTTGACCGGGCAAGGGGAAAGACTCCACGATGCCGGCCCCGGCCAGGAAGAGCGCGGCGTCCGGACCGAACCCGGTGTTGTCGGCGAAGTCACCCATGAGGTAGCTGTCCGGGTAGTCCTTCACGCGCAAGGCGGCGCCCTGCAGCGCCCGGACCGTGGAGCGCACGCCGTCGGCGGCAATGACCAGCGGCGCCGAATAGCGCACGGTGCCGCTCCCGGATACGGCCTCTACGGTGACCCGGGCACCGTCGTCGGACAGTTGGATGAGCCGGACGCCGCGGTGCAGGGCGCCGCCGTCGAGCGCATTGACCCGCCGTTCCAGCAGCGCCTCTGTGCGACCCTGGGGTAGGGACAAGATGAACGGAAAACGGTCAGAGACGCCGGCAAAGGACATTTGGGCGAGACATTTCCCGCCGGCCAGGGCCACTCCGCGGCGGATCGGGACGCCCTCGGCAACCAGGGCATCGGCAACTCCGGTTCCGGCCAGTGCGGCCAGCGCCGGCGGATGGATGCCGATGGCACGCGAATGCGGTTCCGGCGCGCTCCGCTGTTCCAGGATCTGCACGTCCATGCCGTCCTGCAGCAGCAGCGCGGCCATGAACAGTCCCACCGGGCCGGCTCCGATGATCAGCACGTCAGCCATGGACTGCGGGCCTCTCCGGATGGTCGCCGTCGGGGGTGTCCAGCAGCAGCAGGTTCCGGAATGGGGCGTGGCGGGCAACTGTCCACCCGGGCGGAGCGGCGGCGGCCAGTTCCGCGGCGGTGTAGCTTCGGCGGATCGACGTCAGCCCGTCCTGCCGGATGTAGGAGCCGGTGAGCACCCAGGAGCCGGCAAAGAAGAGCGCGTAGGCGGCGGGGCTGCGGCGGATGTCGTTGTGGACCACGATGCCACGGGACAACATGGCCGAATCGGCAAGGAACGCTCCCAGCCCGTCGAGGTGGTGCAGCACATGGTTGGACACCACGGCGTCGTACCGGTGGCGCTCTTCGAGCAGCTCGGCAGAGCTCACCTGGCGAAATGTCACGTCCGCTGCCGCGTGGCGGGAACGGGCGAAGAGGATTGCCCGCGGATCCGGGTCAATGGCGGTGACCTCGAGCCGCAGTCCGTCCCGGGCCGCCCATCGGGCAAGCAGCACCGACAGGTCGCCCCCGCCGCACCCGATGTCCAGCAAGGACGCGGGAGTGTCCGCGGACAGCCGCGGCCGGATCCGGGCCCGGTAGATGCCGCGCCAACCGGCCACTAGACGGTTGACCAGCGCAAACTGGGCATAGGTGCGCTCCAGGCGGCCCGGATCGCAGCCGGGCAGGTCCATTTCCTCGACGGCGTCTGACGCGCGGTCCCGCAGCAGGGCAGCCCGGAGGTGTTCCCTGCCCAGCTTCGCGCTTAGCGGTTTCAGGGTGGCCGCTTTCAGACCCGCACCACCACTGGGTCCGCCGGTTCCGCGGACTCCTGCCGCGCGGCGGCTGCGGGCCGCGGGGCGGCCAGCCTGGTGAAGAGCGCCGTTTCCACCGTCAGGCCCGGACCGAAGGCCATCGAGCAGATCCGTTCCGCGCCGGGGCCGCCGGCGAAGCCCCCGCCGTCGTCCGCGGCCGGCAGGTCCAGGATGTGCTTGAGAACGAACAGGACCGTGGCACTGCTCATGTTGCCGAAATTCCGGAGGGTTTCGCGGGCGGGGACCAGCTGTTCGTCGCTGAGGTCCAGCCTGGACTGGACCTTGTCCAGGATGCTCCGCCCGCCCGGGTGGATGCCCCAGTGCTGAATGTCCCGATAAGGGAGTCCCTGCAGCGAGCTGTCGCGGGACAGGAGAGGTTCGAGGGCGCCGATGATGTGGTCGTCGATGATGTGCGGGACATAGTTGCCCAGCACCATCTCGAAGCCCTCGTCGCCGATGTTCCAGGCCATCGAGTCCTCCCCGACCGGCGTCAGAACGGTTTCGAAGTGGTCCAGCCGCAGCAGGGCAGGTTGGTCCGGGATTTCCCGCGCCGTGATGATAGCGGCAGCGGCGCCGTCGGCGAACAAGGCCGATCCCATGATGGTGTCCGGATCATTGGAGGTCCGGACGTGGAGGGAGCAGAGTTCGGCGCAGACCACCAGCACCGTGGCGTCCGGGTCCGCCTCGCAAAAGGACTTCGCGGCCCGCAGCGCCGGAAAGGCGGCGTAGCAGCCCATGAAGCCGAGGTGGTACCGCTGGACGGCCGGGTCAAGGCCGAGGGCACGGACAATCTTGTAGTCCGGGCCCGGATTGAAGAATCCGGTACAGGAGACGGTAATCAGGTGGGTGATGTCCGGCGCATCGACTCCAGGACAGGCATCCAGGGCTTTTTGGGCCGCCTCAATGAAGAGCTTGGTCGCTTCCGTGGCGAAAATGCCGTTGCGGATCTTGGTGCTTGGGCTGAGCACCAAGCCGGTGGCCGGGTCGAAGAACTGGGGGTCTTCCGCCCGGCTGTCCGTGGTGAGTTCCTCCACTGCCGTATGCCGGGTGTCGATGGCTGCGGAGTCAAAGCACGTGTTGACCAGCCGGGATCCGAGCCGCGTGAGGCCCGGCTGGGCGGCGAACACGGCCCTGGCCTCGGGCTGGACCAGGATGGTTGGCGGGACTGCAGTTTCTAAGGACCTCAGGTAGACCGTCATGGTTCATTCTCAGCGAGCCCGCCGCCAAAGACAATGGACGGACCCGGGATTCGGCAGGACGTCCGCGCTGGACAACCTCGGCGCGAAGTAGCACGATCTCACATGTGACCAGCAAACCCGACCCTGCGCAGCGCTTGCGTGATCTCGCCCTGCTGCGCCGCGTCCGCGACCGGATGGACCGGGAGTACGCGCAACCGCTCGACGTCGAGGCCCTCGCCCGCGGTGTGCACCTGTCCGCCGGGCACCTCAGCCGCGAGTTCCGCCTGGCGTACGGTGAGTCGCCGTACAGCTACCTGATGACGCGGCGCATCGAGCGCGCGATGGCGCTGCTGCGCCGCGGCGACCTCAGCGTCACCGAGGTCTGCTTCATGGTCGGCTGCTCGTCCCTGGGCACCTTCAGCACTCGCTTCACCGAACTGGTCGGCGTACCGCCCAGCGTCTACCGGCGTGAGGCTGCCCGTGCGACCGCGGGGATGCCGTCCTGCGTGGCGAAACAGGTCACCAGACCGGTCAGGAATCGAGAAGTGCCGGCCCCGGCACCGCAGCTAGCATGAATTTCATGGACATCAACATTCACGCCAGTTTCCTCCCACACAACGATCCCGACGCCGCCGTCGCCTTCTATCGCGACACGCTTGGCTTCGAGGTCCGCAACGACGTCGGCTACGGCGGCATGCGCTGGATCACGGTGGGCCCGGCCGACCAGCCGGGCACGTCGATCGTCCTGGAGCCACCGGCCGCCGACCCCGGCGTCACCGACGACGAGCGCCGCACCATCGACGAGATGATGGCCAAGGGCACCTACGCCCGCATCCTCCTGGCCACCAAAGACGTCGACGCTACCTTCGAGCGGCTGCAGGCCAGCGGCGCCGAGGTGGTCCAGGAGCCGACAGAGCAGCCCTACGGGGTCCGCGACTGCGCCTTCCGGGATCCCGCGGGCAACCTGATCCGCATCCAGCAGCCGCTCTGAGCTGCCAGCGGACGAAGGGCAGCCTGATGCAGGACCAGGCGGCCGGGCCGGAAGCTGGTTAGATAGAGCAAAGCGACGCTGAGGGAGACCGTCCAGGCGGCCCCGCAAACAGATGGAGACACCATGAGCATGGCCACGAGGGCGGACACGCAGCCGGCTGCGCAGCACGTTGCAGACACCCACGATTTGATCCGTGTGCAGGGCGCACGCGAGAACAATCTCAAGGACGTCAGCATCGAGATCCCGAAGCGCCGGCTGACGGTGTTCACCGGCGTTTCCGGCTCAGGCAAGAGCTCCCTGGTGTTCGCGACCATCGCCGCGGAGTCGCAGCGGATGATCAACGAGACCTACAGCGCCTTTGTGCAGGGCTTCATGCCGTCGCTGGCGCGGCCGGAGGTGGACCATCTCGAGGGGTTGACGACGGCGATCATCGTCGACCAGGAGCGGATGGGCGCCAACCCCCGGTCCACCGTCGGCACCGTGACCGACGCCAATGCCATGCTGCGCATCCTCTTCAGCCGGCTGGGATCACCGCACGTGGGCCCGCCGACGGCGTTCTCCTTCAACGTCCCGACCCGGAAGGCGAGCGGGGTGATGAGCACCGAGAAGGGCGGCCGGGTGGAGAAGAGTGTCGTTCACGACGCGGTCTACCTGGGCGGCATGTGTCCGCGCTGCGAGGGCATGGGCTCGGTCTCCGACTTTGACCTCACCGCGCTCTATGACGACTCCAAATCGCTCGGCGGCGGTGCCCTGACGATCCCCGGCTACAGCATGGACGGCTGGTATGGCCGCATCTTCAGCGGCGCCGGCTTCGACATGGACAAGCCGATCGCGAAGTTCACCAAAAGGGAAATGCACGACCTCCTCTACAAGGAACCGACGAAGATCAAGGTCGAGGGCATCAACCTGACGTATGAGGGCCTGATCCCGAAGATCCAGAAGTCGATGCTGTCCAAGGACGTCGAGGCGATGCAGCCGCACGTCCGGGCGTTCGTGGAGCGCGCCATCACGTTTCAGGCCTGCCCGGAGTGCGAGGGCACGCGGCTCAGCCGGGAGGCCCGGTCCTCGAAGATCCGGGGCAAGAACATCGCCGACCTCTGCGTCATGCAGATCAGCGACCTGGCCGCGTGGGTCCGGGAGCTCAACGAGCCTTCGGTCGAGCCGCTCCTGAAAGGCCTGCGGCACCTGCTCGACTCGTTCGCCGAAATCGGGCTGGGGTACCTTTCCCTGGACCGGCCTGCGGGCACGCTGTCCGGGGGAGAGGCCCAGCGCACCAAGATGATCCGGCACCTGGGCTCGTCCCTGACGGACATCACCTACGTCTTTGACGAGCCGACGATCGGCCTGCATCCGCACGACATCGAGCGGATGAACCGGCTGCTGCTGCAGCTGCGCGACAAGGGCAACACCGTGCTCGTCGTGGAGCACAAGCCGGAGACCATCGCGATTGCCGACCACGTCGTTGACCTCGGTCCCGGCGCAGGCACCGCGGGCGGCAGCGTCTGCTTCGAGGGAAGCTTGGAGGGGCTGCGGGGGAGTGACACCATCACCGGCCGCCACCTCGACGACCGGGCCGCGGTCAAGGAATCGGTACGCCCGTCCTCGGGCGCACTGGAGGTCCGTGGCGCGTCCACGAACAATCTCCAGGGCGTGGATGTCGACATCCCACTCGGCGTGCTGTGTGTGGTCACCGGCGTCGCCGGCTCAGGGAAGAGTTCGCTGATCCACGGTTCGGTGGACGGCCGCGACGGTGTGGTGGTGATCGACCAGGGTGCCATCAAGGGGTCGCGCCGCAGCAACCCTGCGACGTACACGGGCCTGCTCGAGCCGATCCGCAAGGCGTTCGCGAAGGCCAACGGCGTGAAGCCGGCGCTGTTCAGTTCCAACTCGGAAGGCGCCTGCCCCACCTGCAACGGCGCGGGCGTCATCTTCACCGAGCTCGGTGTCATGGCCACCGTCGAGTCCACCTGCGAGGACTGCGAGGGCAAGCGTTTCCAGGCCTCGGTGCTGGAGTACAAGCTGGGCGGCCGCAACATCGCCGAAGTGCTGGCGATGTCGATGACCGAGGCCGAGGGGTTCTTTGCCGAAGGGGAAGCCCGCACCCCGGCGGCCCACAAGATCCTCGACCGGCTCGTGGACGTCGGTCTGGGCTACCTCACCCTCGGCCAGCCGCTCACCACGCTGTCCGGCGGCGAACGGCAGCGCGTCAAGCTCGCCACCCAGATGGCAGAGAAGGGCGACATTTACGTCCTCGACGAGCCCACCACCGGCCTGCACCTGGCCGACGTCCAGAACCTGCTGGGCCTCCTGGACCGGCTGGTTGCCTCCGGGAAGTCGGTCATCGTCATCGAGCACCACCAGGCGGTCATGGCACACGCCGACTGGATCATCGACTTGGGCCCCGGCGCCGGCCACGACGGCGGCAGGCTCGTTTTCGAGGGCACACCCGCCGACCTCGTGGCCGCCCGCTCCACGCTCACCGGCCAGCACCTCGCGGCGTACGTCGGCGCCTGACCGGCCCGAGCATTGTTCGTGGGCCGCGGAGCCGGGCGCTGGGCCCACGCGGAGCCGAGGTCGCCGACCTTCCCGGCCCCCACGGACTCAATACAGGAAGATCGGCAGCCAGTCGCGGTTGTGGGCGTGCACCAGCGCGAGGAACAGCACGAAGTCGAAGGTCAGGTGCACGGTCACGACGTAGGTGAGGGATTTCGTCAGCTTGAAGGTGTAGCCCTGCAGCAGCGCGAACGGGAACGTCAGAAGCGGCCCCCACGCCTGGTAGCCGATCTCCCAAAGAAAGGACGAGAAGATCACGGCTTGAAGGATGTTGGCCAGCCAGTCTGGAAAATGCCGCCGCAGCAGTGCAAATGTGGTGCAGATGAAGAACAGCTCGTCCCAGATTCCAACGGCGTTCACTCCGAGAAAGAGCCGCCAGAAGGTCGTTGGGTCAGATGGGTTCGGCCAGTTTTGGTACACCCCGGTGCTGATCAGGTAGCCGGGCAGGATGAAGTATCCGAGCAGGACCACACCGATCAGGTACAGCCTCGCGATCAACGGCCATTTGCGGCCGGTGTTCACCGGAAACTTGATGATCTTCTCGCCGTAGACGAACCGTGACACGAGCCACGGAATCAGCACGGCCAAGGCGAGGGCGCTGCCCATGAGGATCATGTGTTGGATGCTCAGGTCAGCGTTCAGGGCCACCATGCTGATGATGACCATTCCCGCCGCGATCAGCGCGAGGTGCCGCGTCAACTCGCGGTCGATGAAAGCCGCAGTGACCAGGCCCATGGCAAGGCCGCCGTAGCCAAGCGGGTCATTCCCGACGCCGAACAGCGCCACTCCGGACAGCGAGACCAGCGCCGCTGGCAGCAGCTTCCAACTGAGCGCGGTACGTTGACTTCCCGTCGAGACCGATGTCACTCCACAAGCATGCCAGTGCCCTCCCTGGTGCGGAACGGTTTAAGGGCAGTCACCTTTGGGGCACCGGGGCTGGCCGCCGGTTTATCCAGGAAGTACGAGCTAAGGTGGAGATTCACAGGATTCACAAGATACACAAGGATTCACAGGAGCTGGCGTGGAGAACCCTTTTCGACCCACAGCGGGAGCAACACCGCCTGACCTCATCGGCCGCGGGGGAGTCCTGGATGAGTTCGCCTATGGGCTGCGTATCGGCTCAGGAGCGCCTGGCCTGCTGACCATTTTCACCGGGGCCCGGGGCATTGGCAAGACCGTGATGCTCGGTGCTGCGGAAGACCTGGCTCTCCGCGGCGGCTGGGCGGTTATCTCCGAAACGGCCACGTCCGGCTTTGTCGGGCGAATCGGGGAGTCCATGCGCCGGCTGACGGACGATCTTGGAGACGGGCCCACCGGGCGGCGGATCACGGCTGTGTCGCTGGCCGGGTTTTCCGTCACCACCCAGCTCGGTCCTGAAGAACAGGTCGACTGGCGTGCCCGTGGCGTGGCTCTCCTGCGGCTCTTGTCCACTAGGGGCACGGGTCTGATCATCACGGTCGACGAGATCCACGCCGCCGACAGGCCCGACCTCTCACGCCTCGCCGCCGACGTCCAGCACTTCATCCGCGAGGGCCTCCCCATTGGACTCGTCTTTGCCGGCCTTCCCGCCGCCGTCTCGGACCTGCTCAACGAGGGCGTGGCCACCTTCCTTCGACGGGCTGACCGCATCGATCTCCACGCCGCATCCATCGCCGAAGTCGAACGCTCCTTCACCGAAACGTTCACCGGCGCAAGCATCGGGCTGTCTCCGCACCTGGCCAAGGCTGCTGCCGAAGCAACCGGAGGCTATCCCTTCCTCATCCAGCTCGTCGGGTATCACCTTTGGCAGGAAGCCGAAAAGGCAGGCTACAGTCTGGACGCCGCCGCGGTTGACCGCGCAGTGACCGCTGCCCGGCGGCGCAACGAGCGCATGGTCATCGAGGCTGCGCTGTCCACCACGTCCGCCAGGGACCGCGACTTCCTCCAGGCCATGGCGGAAGACTCCGGCCCCTCGGCAACCCTGGATATCGGCAACCGCACCGGCCTGCGACCGAACGCGGTCGGCAACTACCGGACCCGCCTCATTGACGCCGGACTCATCGAAGCATCCGGCCATGGACGGGTGAGCTATGCCATCCCGGGCCTCCGCGAATACCTCGCCTCGCACCCGAACCGGAATTAGTCGGCACAGCGCCGTTCCTGCCATGAGTCCGCGGCGCTTGGCGAGCATCGCGGCGGCCATGCCGACGGATGAGGTTCCGCCGCGGATGAGCAGGCTCTGGCCGGGCTGGATGTCGAGGCCGATGGTGAGGGAGCCGTGTGCGGTCTGCGGCTCATCCGGGATGGCGCCGATGACGGGCACGCGCGGAAACGTGACGTCCCGCGGCAAGTCCCAGGCGCGTTTTGAGCGGTGGGGCGTAGCCGGGGCTTGGGGCGGTACTTAGAATGGTGTCCTGGCCCGGAACAATGGCCGGGCGGGGAAGTGGATGAGACGTGACTGAGGAAGGAACTCCGATAGCGTACTCCGCGCTGAGGAGGGGCGTACCTGTCGTTTCGCAGTCCGGACGCCAGTTCGGAACCCTCGAAAGTGTCCTCGATGATCCGCAGGGAGATATTCTCCACGGCGTCGTGGTGTCCACCGCTAATGGCCCGCGGTTCGTCGCCCGGGACGACATCGAGCGGATGACAACCACACACGTCACCTGCTCCCTCACCGATGAACAGGTGGACGCACTGCCAGCTGCTTCGGACGCCGCCCAGGGCCGTCGATGGAGGAGCATGCCTTGGTCCGCTCCGGGCGATTAGCGGCACCTTCACACCGAAGGCGGGAAGCACCTCCGGGGGACCCGTGTGGCACGGCCGGCTTCACCCGTTCAGCCCGTGGTTCCGGTCGTGCAGCATCTTAATTCGTTCCTTTTGGGCGGCGGCGTCCAACGGACCGACAAGCGCCAAGTACAGGCCGAGAGCAATGTAGAACGCCGTCCAGAAGTCGAGAAATGTCATCAGGACCAGGTCCAGCACCACGGCCCCCAGGAATCCGATCGATGCCCACTTCACCAGCCGCCGCGCCTTTGGCGGGAGAGTATCGTACGCCTTCACCTACAGCCTCCCGGACTTCCTCGGCGAAAGCCTGACGGGTCCACTTTTGACACTGGTTCAACGTTGAACTTGGTTGAGCGAACGGGACGCCATGGCTGACGCATCTCCCTTAAGTGAATCGCATTTTTTGCCGCAATTCTCCTGATTCGCGGCCTCTGAGGGACCGATGCGGAACACCTGGAACTACATCGTTGTTATACGTAGTGACCCAAAATGACAAGCACTTGTACAGCACTGATAGTTCCGGCCCGGGTCAGCGAACCCGTCCGGATCGAAATCCTCAAGCCTGATATGCGGACGCTGCGGAGTCTGGTTGGCGGAGAGATTCAATCGGTCGCACGTGGTGACTGGCACGTCTTCCTCAACGCCGAAGGCGTGATCGCTGATCTTCCCCCCAACTTGCGCGCCGTCCAACTGATGCTTGACTGCGGACTGGACCTTGCTGACGTGGCCCGGGGTACGGCCGTCTTTTTCGGCCAGGACGATCACGGCGAAGAATCGGACGTCCCGCGGCATATGGTCCGACGTGCAGAGCAGCTCTGGGACACCCGCTTAGCTGCCTAGCCCTCCGGCTATTCCGCGGTGTCCAGCCCGTGAATCTCCAGCAGGTGGCTGGAGTGCTCACGCACGCGCGCCAGCCATTCGACAACCAGGGCCCGCGTGAGGGTGGGTTGCTCGTGCAGCAGGGCGTGGCCGGCGCGATCGAGTACGGCAAAGGTGGCGCGGGGATAGTGCCCGATCAGCTCCCACGGCGCTGTATGCCCTGCCGTGGCGTCCTGTCTCCCTGCGAGAATTAGCACAGGATGAGGATAGGCAGTCGCAGCCTCCGGGCGGTCCCGCAGCTCCCAGTTCGAAAAGATCCGCATCAGGCCCGACTCGTCAACAAGGGACGCGGCGGGCGCCACGAACTCCCGGAACCGGCTCAGTGTTTCAGCCGTCTGCACAACGAAGTAGCTGCGGTAGGAGGCCTCGAGCTCCGGGCCCAGTCCGCCGGTCAGCTCGGCAGTCAGATCGGCGGACGAAACAAGAACCTCGTGCTCAGGCAAGTTGCGCGTTTGCGCGCCAACCGGGCAGATTAGTGCCAGCCCGACCGCCTGATCAGGTCTCCGGTTGGCAATCGCGCGGGCCAGGTACCCACCGTAAGACTGACCCATGACAAGAAACGGTTCATCACCGACGGTGGTGTCGATCAGGCCCAGCAGAAGGTCCACGACGTCATCGTTGCTGTTGACCGTCTCGGGCGCCGGGGTGCGGCCCATCCCCGGCAGGTCCGGATACAGGCGCCGAAAGCCGGGAAGGTCTCGGAATATCGGTTCAAGAGCGCCGGCGGTCTCGCGGTGATCCACACCGGCGCCGTGCAGGGCGAGAACCGGCGTGCCGCTGCCGTGTTCGGCGTAATGCACAGGCACCCCGCTGACCGTCGCCTCCATCCAGACAGTGTAGATCGCACCGAGACTTCCTGGCGGCGGTTGTTGGTAGTTTCGTTCGACTGCTGTGCACCGGCGAAATCAGTGCTGAAACGGGCTCAGATCCATTTCGGCGCAGCCGGAACCTTACCGCTGGCGGCCGCAGCGCCGGACCCTGTGGCGGTAACACCGCCGCTGCCCCGGCCGGCGGCCCATTCCACGACGGCGGCCAACGGTCCGGACACCACCGTGGCGGTGTCCGACGCCGCGTCTCCGAAGGTGAGGTTCCGGTCCGTGACCTTGAGGATAAGGCCCTTGTCGGTGCCGCGGGTGTGCCAGGCGCCGGTGATGTCCGTCAGGAGACGTTCCAGGACGGGGGCGGGGATGTCGGCGAAGCTTGCCCCGTTGGCCAGGTCCACGGCGTGTATCCAGACTTCCCGGGTGCGCATCCAGACCGTTTCGGTGGCGGGCACTTCCCGGCCCTGGATGGTGCGGACTTTGTGGTGCCAGGCGTCCTCCGGCAGGTCCCGCCATTCGACGTTCAGGTGCACGGCGGAGTGGTCAAAGAGGTGCCGCAGCGCGATCGGGCTCAGCGTGGCGCCGAAGTCGATCTCGTGGTCCCGGACCGCGGTGGAGGCATACATCGGGGTTTCCACTCCGGTGGCGGCCCACTCGATGAGCCGGGCGATGGCCCGGGCGTTGTAGCCGATGTGCGCGGTGATGTGGCGGCGGGTCCAGCCCGGCAGCAGCGAGTCGCCGTCGAGCTCGGCGTCGGAAAGTTCGTTGAGCTTGCGGGCGAAGAACGCCGTGCCGCGCCGGCCCTGCAGCAGTGCCGCGAGCAGCTCGGGGTCCGTCGTCTGGTCGGTACGGGCAACCATCAGCCTTCCTTGATGACGCGGTTTGTCAGCTGGCCCAGTCCCTCGATGGCGGTGACCAGGATCTGGCCCTCCTGCAGGTAGCGCTTGGGGTCCTGGGCGTGGCCCACCCCGCCGGGGGTGCCGGTGGCGATCACGTCGCCCGGGTTCAGCGTGATGATGGTGGAGATGTAGGAGACCAGGTATTCGGGGGTGAAGACGAGGTCGCCGGTGGGGGTCTGCTGCTGGATTTCGCCGTCGACCGCCGAGGTCATCAGCGGACCGGCGGTGAATTCGTCCTTGGTGACCAAGGCGGGCCCGAACGGGGTGGACTTTTCCCAGGTCTTGCCCTGCAGCCACTGGATGGTGCGGAACTGGTAGTCGCGCATGGACACATCGTTCAGCACGGCATAGCCGGCGATGTGGTCCGCGGCCTCGGCTTCGCTGATCCGGCGGCCCTTTTTGCCGATCACGACGGCGAGTTCGGCTTCCCAGTCCACGGCGGCGGATTCCTGCGGCAGCGCCAGGTCATCGTTCGGGCCGATCAGGGACTCCTGGTACTTCGCGAACAGCGTGGGGAACTCGGGAACTTCCCGGCCCATTTCCTTGATGTGGTTGCGGTAGTTGTGGCCCACGCAGATGATCTTGCCGGGGGAGGGCACCACCGGGGCGAGGTCGGCGCCTTCGGCCGGGTGCGTGGCGCCGGAGGCTGCCTCCGCGGTGGCCTCCCAGCCGGGCGAGCGGAGCAGCTCTCCGACGTCGGCAAAGCCGTTGATCTCGGTTAGCGTGGCGCCGTCCTGGCGGACAGCAACGGTGCCATTTGCAGTGCCGGTTCCGTTCCCGGTGCGGAGGGTGAGGAGTCTCATGCGTTCTTGCGTCCTTCGGTGTAGGTGCGGTTGAAGTTCAGTCGTTCGAAAATGGGGGCGTCGCTGAAGCGGAACAGGTCAAACGAAGTTTGAGAGCCAGTTTCGGCCTGCAGGCCGGCCTGAAGCGACCATTCCTGCCAGGACGGGACCACGAAGAGGTCGCCCTTCGCCAGGATTCTGGTTTCGCCGTTCAGGACCACGGAGCCGGATCCTTCGAAGACCTGCCAGACACTGGAACCGACCTCGCGGAGGCTCTCGGTTGCGGCGCCGGCGCGGAGGCGGTGGAATTCGGCCCGGATGGTCGGCATTACATCCCCGCCCGTGGTGGGGTTGGTGTAGCGGACGGCGGCGTGGCCCTGGGACACGGTGGCCGGGTGGCCCTCGTCCTCGAGCAGCAGCTGTTCGGTCAGGGCCCGGTCCGTGTGCTCCCAGCGGTACGCCGCAATGGGGGAGCTGGTGGTGTCGTCCAGCCCGGAGAGTGGGCGCAGGCCCGGGTGCGCCCAGAGCCGCTCGGAGCGGGAGATGTCCGGCGTCGCCTCGTCGGTGACGCGCTCGGTGCCGAACTCGAAGAAGCCGGCATCGGCGTAGTGCACGAACGGGATGTCCAGGCCGTCGATCCAGGCCATCGGCTGATCGGTGTCGTTGTGGTGGCCATGGAAGTTCCAGCCCGGGGTCAGGAGGAAGTCGCCGCGGGACATCCGCACCGGATCCCCGTTCACCACAGTCCAGACGCCTTCGCCCTCGACGACGAAGCGGAACGCGTTCTGGGAGTGCCGGTGTTCGGGGGCGGTTTCGCGGGCACCGAGGTATTGGATGGCTGCCCACAGCGTGGGGGTGGCGTACGGCGTACCGGCCAGGCCGGGGTTGGCCAGGGCAATGGCCCGGCGTTCCCCGCCCCGGCCCACCGGGACCAGGTCGCCGGCGCGGGCGGCAAGCGGGTACAGGTCGCTCCAGCGCCAGACGTGGGGGACCGCCTTGGGCGTTGGGACCATCGGCATGAGGTCCGCGATCTCGGTCCAGAGCGGGATCAGGTTCTCCCGGTCAAAATCCCGGTACAGCTCTTTGAGCTGGGCAGCCTCAGCAGGCGTCGGTTCCGGAGCAGTGTGCCCCGCGGCCACTGATTCGTGAGTCGTGTTCTCGGCGCTGATGGACACGTGGGCCTCCTCGGTAGGTCAGAACAGTTTCTTCGGCGTGGTTCGACTCTACGGATTCCGGCATGTGACCCCCAGCATATTCTGCTGGTCAGAATATGCTGGGGCCCGGCGGCCAAGGCGCTCAGTCCGGCTCGGCCGGGTTCGCCGCGATATCGATCTCCAACTGCCGGCAGGTTTCCCGCAGGGCGGGGACGAGTCCGGCGTCGAACACCCGGCGGAAGCGGGTGGCGGGAGTGGCAACGCTGAGCGCGCCCACCACCTGCCCGCGCCGGTTATGCAGGGCCATCCCGAGCGCGCTCACGCCCTCCTCGGTGCCTTCGAAATTGGCCGCGAAGCCGTTGCTGCGGATCGACTCAAGCTCGCGCAGGAAGGCCGGATACTCGTTGTCCGGGATGGTGTCCCCGCCGATCTCGGCGTTGTTGCTGCGGAAAAGCTGGTCGATCATCGGCGGTTCCAGTTCCGCGAGCATGGCCTTGCCTCCGGAGGTCCTGTTGGCGGGCATCACTGTTCCCTGCCGGTCACCAACCCGCAGCACATTGCTGCCCTCCACCGTCGCCAGGAAGCGCACTTTGGTGCCTACCCGGACCATCAGGTTGACTGTCTCGTTGAGTCGGGCCGAGAGCAGTTCCATGTGCGGCTGGGCGAGCGAGCGGAGCAGCCTGGTCCAACTCAGCCCGGCCGGCCCGACCCCCATTGCCGGGCCGGGAACATAGCGGCGGGTTTCATCCTGCACGGCGAATCCGCGGTAGACCAGCATCGCCAAAAGGCGGTGGGCGGTGGACGGCGCCACGCCCAGTTCCGCGGCGGCGTCCTTGAGCCGCAGTGCGCCGCCGTCGCGGAGCAGCTGGAGTAGATGCAGTGCGTTGTCGACCGCCTCGATGGAATAGGTGGGCCGCTTTTGCACGGGCTTCCGGGCTGATCGGGCGGATGGGTTGTTCTGCACATCAGAATTGTATTGTCGTTCACCTGCGGCGGCCACAACAGTAGTGGCATGAATCACACACCTTCCGCTGTTGCGGTGCCGCAACGGTTCTCGCCGGGGGCACCCGCTCCCACTACCGCTGACGGGCCTGCCTCGCGGTTCTCCAAGGGCTCGGCGGCGGCCGTCCTCGTCTGCTGGTTGTTAGTGGTCTTCGACGGCTACGACCTGATCGTCTACGGCACCGTCCAGTCCTCGCTGATCTCCGAGACCGGCTGGGGCCTGAGCAAGGCCACCGCCGGGACCATCGGTTCCATGGCCTTCGTCGGCATGATGATCGGGGCGATCTTCGCCGGCCGGATGGCCGACTCCTGGGGGCGCCGCCGCACCATCCTCGGCTGTGCCATCCTCTTTTCGATCTTCACCATCCTCTGCGCCTTCGCCCCGAACGCAGCCGTTTTCGGGGGACTGCGGCTCCTCGCGGGCATCGGACTCGGCGGCCTGGTGCCCTCGGCCAACGCCCTCGTTGCCGAACTGGTCCCCAATAAATGGCGCTCCACCATCGCCACCCTGATGATGTCCGGCGTCCCGATCGGCGGGTCCATCGCGGCCCTCGTCGGCATCCAACTGATCCCCGCCTTCGGCTGGGAGTCCATGTTCCTCGTGGCCGTGCTGGCACTGATGATCGTGGTGCCGCTCGGACTGAAGTACCTGCCGGAGACGCTCGCCGCCGGCGGCATGTCGGACAAACACAGCGCTGCGGGCACTGCGACAGGCAAGGCAGCCCGCGACGCAGCCGGGAGCGGCCGAAACCCCGAGGAGCCGATCGGCTTCAAGTCCCTGCTCCGCGCCCCGTACCTGGGAGTCAGCCTGCTGTTCGCCCTGGCGACGATCGCCACGCTCTTCGCCTGGTACGGGCTGGGTACATGGCTGCCCAACCTCATGCAGTTGGCCGGCTACAACCTGGGTTCGGCCCTGACCTTCGCGCTGGCCCTGAACATGGGTGCAGTGGCCGGCTCGGTGATTACGGCCTGGGCCGGAACCCGCTTCGGCCCGATCCCGACGGCGATCGCCGCGGCCACCGTCGCCGCCGGCGCGCTCGTGGTCCTGGTAACCGGACCACCGGTCACCGCCGTCTATCTCATGCTGGTCCTCGCCGGCGTCGGCACCCACGGCACGCAGTGCCTGATCATCGCCGCCGTCGCGAGCCACTATCCCGGACACCTGCGCGGGACCGCGCTGGGCTGGGCGCTCGGGACGGGCCGCATCGGCGCCGTCGCCGCACCCCAGATCGGCGGCCTCCTGCTGGCCGCCGGGCTGGGCGTCAATTCCAATTTCCTCGCCTTCGCCGGTGCGGCCGCCATCGCAGCGGTCCTGCTTGCCGCCGTCGGCCTCAAACTCAAGTCAAAATCCTCAACCCCATCCTCACCAACAGGAGCAAGTAATGTCTGAGCACGCCCTGTCCACCGATGTCCTGTCCACCGATGTCCCGTCCGCCGGTGTCCTGTCCACCGATGTCCTCGTCATCGGAGGGGGAATGGCCGGACTGGCCGGAGCCCTCGCGTTGCGGGAAAACGGCGCTAACGTCACCCTCGTGGAGCGGGCGCCCGAATTCGGCGAGGTCGGCGCGGGGCTGCAGATGGCCCCCAACGCCTCCCGCGTCCTGAAGCGCTGGGGCCTGCTGGAAAAGGCCCTGGAGATTGGCGTCCAGCCCAAGCACCTGGTGTTCCGCGACGCCGTCACCGGCGAGGAGCTCACGCGCCAGAGCCTCGGCGGGGAATTCGAGGAGCGCTACGGGGCGCCGTACGTCGTGATCCACCGCAGCGACCTGCACCGGGTCCTGCTCGAAGCCTGTGAAGCGGCGGGCGTGACACTCGTCAACGACGTCATGGTCGAGAGTGTGGAGACCGTGAACGGCCGGGGTGTGGCCCACACGGCCGCCGGCGTGGACTACCAGGCCGACGTCGTGATCGGCGCCGACGGGCTCAAGTCCACGCTGCGCCCGCTGGTCGCCGACGACGAACCAGTGCCCTCGGCCTACGTGGCCTACCGGGGCACCGTGCCGATCACCGAAAACACGCCCAGGGCTGACCTCGAGGACGTCATCGTCTACCTCGGACCGGATTGCCACCTGGTGCAGTACCCGTTGCGCAAGGGCGAGCTGCTGAACACCGTGGCCGTGTTCAAGTCAGCCTCGTTCGAACGCGGCGAGGAGCAGTACGGGGGAGTGGACGAACTCGAGGCGGCGTACAAGGACTGTGTTCCGGCCGTCCAGGCAGCGCTGAAGAATCTGGGCACCAGCATGCGCTGGCCCATGTACGACCGCGATCCGATCGATAATTGGGTGGCCGGCCGGATGGTGCTGATGGGCGACGCGGCGCACCCGATGCTGCAGTACCTGGCCCAGGGTGCCTGCCAGGCGCTCGAGGACGCCGCCGTGCTGCAGGACGCCAGCAGCGCCGCCGTCTTCACCGCGGACGGCGTCCACCCGGAAGGCTGGGACGACGCGATCAGGGAATTCAACATTGTCCGCGCCGGCCGCACCGCCCGGGTCCAGCGCACCGCCCGAATCTGGGGCGAATCCTGGCACGTCTCTGGACTGGCCCGGACCTTGCGCAACCTGCTCTTCAAGAGCCGGCAGGACAACGACTTCCAGTACAACGACTGGCTTTACGGCCAGACCGGCGACGGCGTCCCGGCAGCCCGCGCGGCCCACTCCAGCCTGGCGGAACGGATTTCCGCCTGACTGGACGGCGCGTCCCGGCCGCCACATCGGCAAACCAATAGGCACCTGCGGACCGGCCCCCTGCGAGCCGGTCCGCAGGTGCCTCCGGCGGCTGCGAAGACGTCGCTCCGGTGATGGCCGCGGACCTATACCAGCGGCCACGGGTAACGCATGCCGGTTCGGTCAACCGGCAGCACGCCGTCGTGCAGTAAGCGCCGTACCCGGCGCTGCAGGGCGGTGACCTCCGCATTGTGGAGAAGCTCCACCACGTCTTGCGGCACGTCCTCGGCGAGCGGGGCAAGGTCCTCGAGAAGGGTCCCGGGGATGGGAACGCCGGCGAAGTCCCAGATCACGGTGCGCAGTTTGAAGCCTGCAGAGAAACACAGTCCATGATCGATGCCCCACACCCTTCCGTCATGGCCGCGGAGCACGTGACCACTCTTGCGGTCGGTGTTGTTGGCGACACAGTCGAACAGGGCGATCTGCAACAGCTGGCGGTGGGTCTCGGGTGAATCCGCATACAGGGTGAAGTAGTGCTCGCCGACGTCGCACTCGATAAACCACTGGAGTGAGCCGACCCCTAGGGGCGGATCCTCTCGGATCACCGTCGGCGGCACGATTCCCCATCCGAGGTGTTCGCTGAGCAGGTACGCCGCGCGCTCCCGGCGCTGAAGCCCGGGCTCGAAGTCGAAGAGCGGCCGTTCGCCCGCCTCTGGCTTGTAGACCGCGTACGCCGAATCGTCCCCGCACGAGACGCGGACGAGGAACGCCGCGTTGCTGCCGCGCGGAATGCGTCCGCGCAGTTCGACGCTGCCCTCGACCAGCAGTGTCAGCTCCCGTTCTGCCACTGTCCGTCCCTTGTCACGGTTCCCTCAGTCCGCTCAACGGTTCCAGGGTCGCGTTCACCATGAGCACGACGGGCGCCTGGCCCTCCACATACGAGATGACCGAGACCGAGCCCGGGCTGATCACGATCCGCTGGAAATGGTCCAGATGGGTACCCAAGGCGTGGGCGACGGCGGCTTTGATCGGGTCGGCGTGGGAGAAACACACGACGACGCCCCCGGCGTGAACGGCGCACAGTGCCTCCAGCGTTCCGACGATCCGAGCCTGCATCTGGGCGAAAGCCTCCCCGTTCGGGAAGCGGAAGGCCGACGGGTTGTGCTGCACGGTCTGCCACTGAGGCAGGCCCGCCAGTTCGGCGAGCGCGGCTCCGGTCCACTCGCCGAAGTCACACTCGATGAGGCCGGCGTTCTCATGCACCTCGAGCCCGGTGCAGGCTGCCGCGGGCTCTGCAGTCTCGCGGGTGCGCTCCAACGGAGAGGAATAAATGGCATCGACGGGAAGAACCGCGAGCCGTTCAGCGACCCGTTCCGCCTGGGCCCGGCCCCGGTCCGAAAGGTGCAGCCCCGGGGCCCGCCCCGGCAACACCGTGCCCGTGGTGGGTGTCTGCCCGTGGCGCACCAGAAGAATGAGGGTGGCCCGGGGTGCCGCGGGTGCTGCTTCAGTCATCAGCATCCAGCGTAAGCCGTTCGACGGGCCCGAGTGCAGGAATGTTGGGAAATTCCCTCGATTCGCCGCACGCTCGAGGACTACCGTGGAGGGGTGAGTGATCGTCCCGATATCTTCACCGTTGGAGAATTGCGTTCAGCCGGCCATGTCTACAAGGACTTGCGCCACGAGGTCCGCGGCAACCTGCTCGCCGCCCTGACCGCCGGCCGTGATCCGTGGCCTGGAATGTTTGGTTTCGGCCGGACCGTCCTGCCCCAGCTCGAGCGCGCGTTGATTGCCGGCCACGACGTCGTCCTGCTCGGCGAGCGGGGACAGGGCAAGACACGGCTTCTGCGCACCCTGGCGGGCCTGCTCGACGAGTGGTCGCCGGTCATCGAGGGATCGGAACTGAACGAACACCCGTACGAACCCATCACCGAGCAATCCCGAGCCCGTGTGCTCACCGAAGGTGACCGGCTGCGCGTGTCGTGGCGCCATCGATCGGAACGGTACGTCGAGAAGCTCGCTACCCCGGACACCTCCGTTGCCGACCTCATCGGCGACGTCGACCCCATGCGGGTGGCCGAGGGCCGCCGGCTCGGTGACCCGGAAACCATCCACTACGGTCTCGTGCCGCGATCCAACCGCGGGATCATCGCCATCAACGAACTGCCCGACCTCGCCGAGCGGATCCAGGTCGCGATGCTCAACGTGATGGAGGAGCGCGATATCCAGATCCGCGGCTACGTGCTGCGGCTGCCGCTGGACGTGCTCGTCGTCGCGTCCGCCAACCCGGAGGACTACACCAACCGCGGCCGGATCATCACGCCCTTGAAGGACCGCTTCGGCGCCGAGATCCGGACGCACTATCCCATAGAGCTGGATGACGAGGTCGCCGTCATCCAGCAGGAGGGACGGCTGGTGGCCGACGTCCCGCCCGTCATCCTCGAGATCCTGGCCCGCTACACCCGCGGGCTGCGGCAATCCCCGGCCATCAACCAGACCTCCGGGGTTTCGGCGCGTTTCGCCATCGCGGGTGCCGAAACCGTCGCCGCGGCGGCCCTGCGCCGGGCCAGCATGCGCAGGGAGGACGAGGCAGTCGCGCGCATCGTCGACCTGGCAGCTGCCGTCGAGGTCCTTACGGGCAAGATTGAGTTCGAATCGGGGGAGGAAGGACGCGAACAATCCGTCCTCGATCACCTCTTGCGCCTGGCTACTGCCGAAGCGGCGCGGGCGCACTTCCATGGCCTGGACCTCGGCCCACTCGTTGCGGCCCTTGACGGCCACAGGACCGTAACCACAGGAGAACACGTCACCGCGCGGGAGTTCCTCGACAACCTCCCGTCTCTCGACGGATCCCGCCTTTACGAGGAGATCAGCGGGCGCCTGGCCGCCAAGAACGACGGGCAGCGCGCCGCCGCCATCGAACTTGCATTGGAGGGCCTCTACCTTGCCCGGCGGATCTCCAAGGAATCCGACGACGAGGAAACGATCTACGGCTAGGAACGACGTCGGCTGCAAAAAAGCGACAGGGATAGGCGGCATTATGGTCATCCACAACCACTCCTCCCGGTACGGCCAGTATCGGGGAGGACCCGATCCGCTCGCCCCGCCGGTGGACCTGGCGGAGGCGCTCGACGCGATCGCCGAGGACGTCATGGCCGGCTACTCACCGCGGCACGCCCTGCAGGAGTACCTGCGGCGCGGCGGCCGCAATCATGAAGGACTCGATGCCCTCGCCGGCCGCGTTCAACAGCGCCGGAGTGAACTGCTGAACCGACACCGGCTGGACGGCACCCTCAGCGAGGTCCAGAAGCTGCTCGATACCGCCGTGCTGGAGGAGCGCAAACAGCTCGCCCGCGACGTCGCGATGGACAACACTGACCGCGCATTCCGGGAGATGCAGCTGCAGAGCCTGCCCTCGTCCACAGCGGCGGCGGTCAACGAACTCGCCTCCTACGACTGGCAATCGAGCAGCGCACGGGAGGCCTATGAGCGGATCAAGGATCTGCTGGGCCGTGAGGTCCTCGACCAAAGGTTCGCCGGCATGAAACAGGCGCTCGAGGACGCCACGGAGGAGGACCGCGCGGCAGTGAGTGAGATGCTGCGCGATCTCAACGAGCTGCTCGGAAAACACCGGCGCGGCGAAGACACCGACACGGACTTCCAGGAGTTCATGTCGCGGCACGGCGGCTTCTTTCCAGAGAATCCCCAATCCGTCGAGGAGCTGGTCGACGCCCTCGCCCAGCGCGCGGCCGCGGCCCAGCGGCTTCTGCAATCCATGTCCCCGGAGCAGCGCGATGAGCTGATGCGCCTGTCCGCCCAGGCGTTTGGTTCGCCCGAGCTCATGGCCCAGCTCGATCAACTCGACGCCAGCCTGCGCGCCTTGCGCCCCGGCGAGGACTGGACGGGCTCCGAACGCTTCGAGGGCCAGGAAGGACTCGGGCTAGGCGACGGCACGGGCGTGCTCCAGGACCTCGCCGAACTCGACGAACTGGCCGAACAGCTCTCCCAGTCCTATAGCGGGTCCCGCCTCGACGACCTGGATCTGGATGCCCTCGCCCGCCAACTCGGGCAGAGCGCCGCCGTGACGGCCCGCACCCTCGCGGAGATCGAGCGGGCCATGCAGGACGGCGGCTACCTGCGGCGCGATGCCGACAACGACCTCAAGTTGTCCCCGCAGGCCATGCGACGGCTCGGCAGGTCGCTATTGCGGGACACCGCCAAACAACTGTCCGGACGGCAGGGGGGCCGCGACACCCGCGCCGCTGGGGCTGCCGGCGAACAGACCGGCTCCAGCCGTCAGTGGGAGTTCGGCGACGCCGAGCCGTGGGACGTCACCCGCACCATGACAAACGCGATCCGCCGAACGATGGTCGACGGCGGTGACCCGAGCCGCGGAGTCCGCCTCGGTGTGGGCGACATCGAGGTGACGGAGACAGAGGCGCGCACCCAGGCCGCCGTCGCGCTGCTCGTCGATGTGTCGTTCTCGATGGCCGCCGAGGGCCGGTGGGTGCCAATGAAACGCACCGCCCTCGCCCTGCACCACCTCGTCTCAACGCGGTTCCGCGGAGACAGGCTGCAGCTGATCACGTTCGGCCGCTATGCCCAAGCCATGGACATCGGTGAGCTCACGGCCCTTCCGGCTCTGCGGGAACAGGGAACCAATCTCCATCACGGCTTGTTGCTGGCGGGTCGCTTCTTCCGCAAGCACCCGTCGATGCAGCCCGTCCTCCTTGTGGTGACCGACGGCGAGCCCACCGCGCACTTGCTGGCCGACGGCGAGACGTGGTTCGCCTGGCCGCCCGACGCGGAAACCATCCGCACCACGGTCGCCGAGCTCGACCGCCTGGGACGTGCCGGCACGCAAGCGACGTTTTTCCGGCTCGGCGATGACCCGGGACTCGAGCGGTTCGTACAGCGCATGGTCCGCCGAATCAACGGCCGGGTGGTCGCGCCCGAGGCGGGAGAACTGGGGGCTGCCGTTGTGGGGGAGTACCTCCGCGCCCATTTCCGCGGCCACCCGTACGACGACGCCGACTGGGTTTCCTAGGCGGCCAGCGGGGAGAACCAACCCAAAAGGTTCATGATTCGGCGAGCACGCGCCCGGCTTCTAGACGCTCCAATCGTGACTGAGATGTCAAAGGCCAATATCGATACTGTCACGCCATTTCCCTAGTCACGGGACAAATACCGGCCGTAAGGTGAGCGCCATCACTCACTTCAAAGTCTGGGCCTTTTTGCTGACTGAGCTTGGGCTGCGCCGCTTCAGAATCGCCTGAGGTGTGGTCCTCAACAGGGGGAGACGATGGGAAGGGACACCGGTGAACAACAGCAAAAGCAGAAATGACGAGTTTCCGACTCCGCTGAGCGCAGCCCGGGCCAGGAAGATGCTGGCCGACCACTTCAGAGTGCTGCGGTTCAGCGTCAAGGACCTCCCGAATGGACTGGAGGTCAGGGCGGGATCGGACTTCATATTCCGGATTCTTGGCTTCCTTGCTCCAAGGAGCATCCCCGTTGGCCTAACGGTCCAGCTCGAAAAACGCACCGGCGGCACGATCGTGAAGGCTAGGGCTTCCGACAGGCTCGGGAGGCACCTGAGTGACCGGATGTTTTCCGGCACGGAAAAGGCTTTAGACGGCAAGCTTGCTGCTCTACTCAATGAATCGCGAACGGCCCTCGGAGTGGGCGAGAGCCGAAACGGGCCACCTAGTTAGGCTGAGACCTCCGCCGCGGAACTCGCAGGCGGAGCGGTAAGCCGGTCCGCCTGGGGTGCCGGGTTCTGCGGGAGAAGCGGCACGAGCCTGAGCCCAGAGCCCCCTACCGATCCTGCTTCCGGCGAACCATCTCGGTGATCCAGATGGGCGCGAAGGGAGACGTGCAGTTCGGGGGAGTCGGGTAGTCCTTGAGCACCTCCAGGCGCTCACCAATGTCCAGTGCGCGGGTGCGGTGCCCGGCGTGCTCGATCCCGACCTGGGCCAGGCAGTGGTTCATCGCCCACTGGAGGCGGTCCGGGGCGCCTTTCATCTCCGCCTCGATGACGTCGAGGAGTCCAGCGAGGTCGAGGCCCTCGGGATTCTTCGCCACGCGTTCGGTGGTCAGGGCCCAGCCGGCACTCGCGACCACTGGATCCGGGTCCGCGGACCAGGCTACGCGCAGTTCTTCGGAGTGCGGGTTCTTCTTCACTACGTAGTTCACGAGCCAGTCGTGCACCTTGGGGGTGCGCGCCTCGCGCAACATGACGTCCAACTCGTCACGCTCGAACGCCTTCGGGCGGCAAATCAGGATTGCAAGCAGTCTCGCCGCGGTGTCATCCGTCGCCCACAGCTGGCGTGAGAGTTCCTGCTGCGTCTTCAGCCGCTTCGCAACCGCGCGCAGTTTGCTGAGGTTCACACCGTGATCGTCTCCGTGCCTCTCGTTGACCACGCGTGCCTTCGGGTCCTCGAGCCGGCCCAGTTCTGCCATTACCTCGGCCACCATCGTCTCGGCCACCTTTGCCTCCCGTCCATCATTTGTGAGACTCAGCCTACTGGGGAGAGCGCGCTCAACCAGGCGATCAGCAAAGGCACAGTCAAGAAACGACGGGGAACCAAAGAGGCCCGCCGACCATAATGGTCGGCGGGCCTCGGTCACGGGTGGGCGTTAGCGCTGTCCGGGCTCTCCAGGCGCCGGCGGATACGGCGGGTAAGGCTGCTGCATCGGCTGCATCGGCTGCGTGTGGGGCGGGCACTGACCCGGCTGGGGCCGGTACTGCCCGGCCTGGGGATACTGCCCCTGCTGGGGCTGCTGCGGCTGGTACGGCTGACCCTGGGTGTACGGGGACGGGGCCGGCCCCTGGGGGTGCTGTACCGGGGCGTACGGTGGCTGCATGGGCATCCGGGCGTAGGCGGCAGTCGCGTTCTCTGCCCGTGCCCTTGCCCGGGCCTCGACGGCCCGCGCGGAGAAGAACCGCTGGTGTCCGAGATATACGACGACGAAGAGGCCGACGGCGACTGAGAAGAAGGCAACTGCAGTCACCCCGGACGTCAGGCCTCGAATAAGGCCGTAGATAAGCGTCAGCAGGCCGCCAATGAGGAACCCGCCGGCGAACAGTGGCTTCCTCGATTCGGTCCAGATACTGGCCCCAAGGATCACGAGAGCCGAGACGAGCGCCGCGATGGTGACATTACGGTTGTAGTCGTGCACCGCCGATTGATGGGCGTCGATAGCCGCCTGCCTGGCCGCGGTGTCGAGATTTACCAGCGATGACAGTTCAGGGGCTGGATAAAAGGTGGCAATGCCGAGGCCAACGAAGAGCACGATGATGATGCCCAGGCCGATCGAGTAAAGGACGCGCAGCGATTTTTCGGTCATATCCATATCATGCGTAGACAGTCCGGCGGAAAGGAACAGGCGCGCCTTTTAGTGATGACTAAATCGTAAATCTGCACGTGCGGAAATTTGACGAAATCTGCAGTGGTGGATCAGTGACGCTCATAATCGTCCAGATGCACTGACGGGATTTGGCGGAGTCTGCGGTGTCGGACCAGTCCGGCCCAGAGACCTCGGTTCCCGATGAGCCCACCTGGGTCACCCGGCCGGCATTGTTGCTGTCAGCCAATTGTCAGGGCGTGGGATGGTAGAACATCAGCCCCTCTCGGCTGATTATCTTAACGCCGATAATCAACATTATGTAAAGCTAGCGTTGTGAAGCTCGGGTCCGTACTGGCGCTCCCTTCCGAACCTTTCGAGCAACCCGCGCATCCAACTCAGTACTGCATCAATCCGGGCTCCTGATCGCGTCCACTGGGCTGCGTCCGGCCACGAGTCCGATGATCAGCCCTGCAAACGCCGTGGGCATGGCGAGTAAGCCCCCAAAGTGCGGAACGAGGCTGTCGGGCATAATGAGGTCCGGCCAGCCGACCAGTAGCGCCGGTCCCGCGACGGCCAGGGTCACCAGCCATCCCAGATCGCTGAGGCGCGCCCACGCGGCCGCGGATGCCGAGACAACAGTTCCGGTGAAGATCAGCGCATGGCCCGGACCTTCCCTGGCGAACGACCCC
>JBKPBZ010000176.1:0-4823 GCA_046727115.1 Actinomycetota bacterium
GCCAAGGACGTTGCCCTGATCCAGACCAAGCTGATCTCCGAGCAGATCGGCGGCAGCGGCGAGATCGCCATCCTGTCCGCCACGGCCAACGCCACGAACCAGAACGAGTGGATCAAGTACATGGAGGAGGAGTTGGCCTCCAACCCCGCGTACAAGGACATCAAGCTTGTGGCCAAGGTCTACGGCGACGACAACGACACCAAGTCCTTCCAGGAGGCCCAGGGCCTCATGCAGGCCCATCCGAACCTGAAGGGCATCATCTCTCCCACCACGGTGGGCATCGCCGCCACCGCCCGGTACCTCTCAACGTCCGCCTACAAGGGCAAGGTTGCCCTCACCGGGCTGGGGCTGCCGAATGAAATGCGGCCCTTCGTGAAGGACGGAACCGTCAAGGAGTTCGCCCTCTGGGACCCGGCGCAGCTTGGCTATGTTGCCGCGTTCGCCGGCAAGGCCCTCACGGACGGCAAGATCACCGGCGCCGAAGGCGACACCTTCACCGCCGGCGAGCTTGGCGAACGCAAAGTCGAAAAGGGTGGCCTGGTGATTGTCGGCCCGCCGACCGTCTTCAACGCCGAGAACATCGACAAATACAACTTCTGATCCCTACCTGTTCCACCCCGAGCGGCCGGGCGGGCCGCCGACAGCCCGCCCGGCACTTCGTCCCTCCTCTCACCAATTCCACTTCACCGGTGCCACCGCACCGGGTCCACGGCGCTATCCCCACAGCCGTGCCCGAAAACCAGGTACCAGAGCCCCAGGTTCCCTTTTTCCACGCCGGAAGGCCCCCGTAAATGAACCAGAAACAACCGGCCGACCGGCTGCTGCACCCGCACCGGCGCCGCCCCACCCGCATCGGGCTGGTCTCCGGCGGGCTGGGCGCCTACTGGCCCCAGTTCCCGGAGCTGCTGCCGCAGCTGCAGGACTCCGTCCGCTACGTCACCGCCCGCTTCCAGGGGCTCGACGCCGAAGTCGTCGACACCGGCTTCATCTCCGACGCGCAAGAAGCCGCGACGGCCGGCGAAAAGCTGCGCGTCGCCGACTGCGACCTCATCGTCATCTTCCTCACCACGTACCTGACCTCTTCCATGGTCCTGCCCATCGCCCAACGGGCAAAGACCCCCGTCCTGGTGATCGACCTGCAGCCGACCGAGGCGATGGACCACGCCAACTTTGACACCGGCAAATGGCTGGCCTACTGCGGCCAGTGCCCCGTGCCGGAGGTCGCCAACGTCTTCCGCCGGGCCGGGATCGACTTCCGCTCAGTCTCCGGGCACCTCAAGCAGGAGTCCGCCTGGGAGCGGATCACGCAGTGGGTCCACGCCGCCGGCGTCCGCGCCCGGCTCCGCAATGCCCGGCACGGGCTGATGGGCCACCTCTATCCGGGCATGCTCGATGTCGCCACCGACCTCACCACCGTCTCGACCACCTTCGGCTCCCACGTCGAGGTGCTGGAATTCGATGACCTTCGCGAACGGGTCAACGCCGTGACAGACGCGGAGGTCTCCGAACGGCTCGGGCTCGCCCGCGACCTCTTCGTTGTCGATGACTCCGTGAACGACGACGACTTTGCGTGGGGCGCGAAGGTGTCAGTTGGCCTGGACCGCCTCGTGGAGGACTTTGACCTCGACTCCGTCGCCTACTACCACCGGGGGCTGGCTGGCGAACAGCACGAACGGCTGGGCGCAGGGATGATCCTGGGTTCCTCCATCCTGACAGCCAGGGGCATCCCGATGGCCGGCGAATTCGAATTGCGGACCTCCATTGCCATGCTGGCCGCCCAGGCGATCGGCGCCGGGGGATCCTTCACCGAGATCCAGGCCCTGAACTTCCTCGACAACGTCGTCGAAATGGGACACGACGGTCCGGCCCACCTGGCCGTGTCCGCCCAGGACCCGCTCCTGCGCGGACTGGGCATCTACCACGGCAAGCGCGGCTGGGGCGTCTCGGTCGAATTCGATGTGCGCCACGGCCCCGTCACCACCTTCGGCCTCGGCCAGGACCCGGACGGAAGCTATGTCTTCGTCACCTCCGAAGGCGAAGTGGTCCCCGGCCCGCTCCTGCAGATCGGCAACACGACCTCCCGGGTGGACTTCGGCGGGGACCCCGGGCTCTGGGTGGACCAGTGGAGCCAGACCGGAATCGGGCACCACTGGGCCCTCTGCGTCGGCCACCGGGCAGCAGACATCAAGGCCGCCGCGTCCCTGCTGGGCATCGAACACCGCCACGTGGTGCTCTCATGAGCACGCAACGCGTCTGCTTCCAACTCCAGGTCAAGCCCGGGCTGATCGAGGAATACACCCGCCGGCACGCCGCAGTGTGGCCGGAGATGCTCCGGGCCCTCAAGTCCTCCGGCTGGAACAACTACTCACTCTTCCTCCGGCCCGACGGGCTCCTGATCGGCTACTTCGAAACGGACAGCCTGACCGGAGCCCAGGCCCGGATGGCAGCTACGGACGTCAACGCCCGCTGGCAGGCCGAGATGGCCGGTTTCTTCGACGATCTCGCCGGAGCACCGGACCAGGGCTTCCTCCAGCTCACCGAAATCTTCAATCTCGAGGACCAGTTGTCCGCGGCCAATGCCGCCGGGGACAACCACCAACCGCAGAAGGAACAATCATGAACACCACAGAAACGGCCCTGGGTCGCCTCGCGGAACTCGCCATCGAGGTCCCGTCCTGGGCCTACGGCAACTCCGGCACCCGCTTCAAGGTGTTCGGCACCCCCGGCACCCCGCGCACCATCCAGGAGAAGCTGGCCGACGCCGCGAAAGTCCACGAACTCACCGGCCTGGCACCCACGGTTGCCCTGCACATTCCCTGGGACAAGGTGGATGACTACGCGGCCCTGAAAGAGTACGCCGCGGGCCTGGGTGTGGGCCTGGGCACGGTGAATTCCAACACCTTCCAGGACGACGAATACAAGTTCGGCTCGCTGACCTCCCTGGACCCCGCGGTGCGCCGCCGCGCCATCGATCACCACCTGGAGTGCCTGGAGATCATGCACGCCACGGGCTCGCGGGACCTGAAGATCTGGCTCGCGGACGGCACCAACTACCCGGGCCAGGACGACATGCGCGGCCGGCAGGACCGCCTGGCCGAATCCCTGCAGGAAATCTACGCCGCCCTGGGCGCGGAACAGCGCCTGGTGCTGGAATACAAGTTCTTCGAGCCGGCTTTCTACCACACCGACGTTCCGGACTGGGGCACCTCGTACGCCCAGACCCTGGCCCTGGGCGAGAAGGCCTTCGTCTGCCTGGACACCGGCCACCACGCCCCGGGCACCAACATCGAATTCATCGTCATGCAGCTGCTGCGCCTGGGCAAGCTGGGCTCCTTTGACTTCAACTCCCGCTTCTACGCCGATGATGACCTGATCGTCGGCGCGGCCGATCCGTTCCAGCTCTTCCGCATCATGCACGAGGTCATCCGCGGCGGCGGCTTCGGCAAGGAGTCCGGCGTCGCCCTGATGCTGGACCAGTGCCACAACCTGGAAGAAAAGATCCCGGGCCAGATCCGCTCCGTGCTCAACGTCCAGGAAATGACGGCCCGCGCCCTGCTCATCGACACGGACGCGCTCGCCGAGGCCCAGCGCAGCGGCGACGTCCTGGCCGCCAACGGCATCTTCAACGATGCCTTCTACACCGATGTCCGTCCCGCGCTGGCGCAGTGGCGTGAATCCCGCGGCCTGCCCGCGGACCCGCTGGCCGCCTTCAAGGCCAGCGGCTACCAGAAGAAGATCAACGAGGACCGCGTCGGCGGCCAGCAAGCCGGATGGGGAGCATAAGCAGGCATGAACATGCAGAACACAGCCAACAAGACTGTTGAAGAACTGATTGCCCGTTCCAACCGCCTCGGCGCGGACAAGCGGAACACCAACTTCGCCGGCGGCAACACCTCCGCGAAGGGCACCGAAAAGGACCCCGTGACCGGCGAGGACGTCGAACTGCTGTGGGTCAAGGGTTCCGGCGGGGACCTGGGCACGCTGAAGGCCGAAGGCCTCGCCGTGCTGCGGCTGGACCGGCTGCGGGCGCTCAAGAACGTGTACCCCGGCGTCGCGCGTGAAGACGAAATGGTGGCCGCGTTCGATTACTGCCTGTTCGGCTTGGGCGGCGCCGCCCCCTCGATCGACACCGCGATGCACGGGCTGGTCGACGCCGCGCACGTGGACCACCTGCACCCGGACTCCGGCATCGCCATTGCCACGGCCGCCGACGGCGAGGCCCTCACCAAGGAGATCTTCGGCGAGAAGGTGGCGTGGGTGCCGTGGCGCCGCCCCGGCTTCCAGCTGGGCCTGGACATCGCCGCGATCAAGGACGCGAACCCGCACGCTGTCGGCACCATCCTTGGCGGCCACGGCATCACCGCCTGGGGCGCCACCAGCGAGGAAGCCGAAGCCAACTCCCTGTGGATCATCGAGCAGGCCGAGCAGTACATCAAGGACCACGGCAGGACCGAACCGTTCGGGCCGAAGCTGCCCGGCTACGCCGCCCTCCCGGAAACCGAGCGCCGTGCGAAGGCCGCCGCCCTGGCGCCCGTGATCCGCGGACTCGCCTCGACGGACAAGCCGCAGCTGGGCCACTTCAGCGATGACCCCGCCGTCCTGGAGTTCCTCGAAGCCGCAGAGCACCCGCGGCTCGGCGCCCTGGGCACGTCCTGCCCGGACCACTTCCTGCGCACCAAGGTCAAGCCGCTGGTCCTGGACCTGCCCGCCGAGGCCCCGGTGGAGGATGCCGTGGCCCGGCTCAAGGAACTCCACGCCGCCTACCGCGAGGACTACCAGGGCTATTACGACCGGCACGCGACCCCGGAGAGCCCCGCCCTGCG
>JBKPBZ010000177.1:0-5992 GCA_046727115.1 Actinomycetota bacterium
CGCCGGGCTGAGCCCCATGCAGGTTTTGGAGCAGATCGGCGAGGAGGCGCACCGGCTGCAGCAGCGCCACGCCCGGGTCTACGCCGAACAGATCCGCCCCGCCCTGGCGTATGAGCACATCCACCTCATGCACTGGGAAGAACTCGACTCTCAGGCCAAGGACCAGCTCAGTGCCATGTTCGCGGAAAAGGTTTTCCCGATCCTGACGCCGCTGGCCGTGGATCCGGCGCACCCGTTCCCCTACATCTCCGGGCTGTCCCTGAACCTCGCCGTCGTGGTCCGCAACCCGGTCAGCGACAAGGAGCTCTTCGCCCGTGTCAAGGTCCCTGACCAGCTCCCGCGCCTGATCTCCATCGACGGCGCCCGGGCCGGCTCCGTCCCCGGGCGTGTGGCACGGTTCATCGCGCTCGAAGAAGTCATCGCCGTGCACCTGGACCAGTTGTTCGCGGGCATGGAGGTCCTGGAGCACCACATCTTCCGGGTGACCCGCAACGAGGACGTCGAGGTTGAAGAGGACGACGCCGAAAACCTCCTGCAGGCGCTGGAGAAGGAACTCCTGCGCCGCCGGTTCGGCCCGCCGGTCCGGCTCGAGGTCACCAATGACATCAACCCGAACATCCGGGCCCTGCTGATCCGCGAGCTCGGCGTCGAGGAATCCGAGGTCTACTCCGTTCCGGCACCGCTGGACCTCCGCGGGCTCTCGGTGATTGCCGGGATCGACCGGGCGGACCTGCACTACCCCAAGCACGTCCCGCACACCTCGCGGTACCTCAACGAATCGGAAACCTCCAAGGCGGCCAACGTCTTTGCCGCCATGCGGCGGCGGGACATCCTCCTGCACCACCCGTACGATTCCTTCTCCACGTCCGTCCAGGCGTTCCTGGAACAGGCGGCCGCTGACCCCAAAGTCCAGGCCATCAAGCAGACCCTGTACCGCACCTCCGGGGACTCCCCGATTGTCGATGCCCTGATCGACGCCGCCGAGGCCGGCAAGCAGGTCCTGGCCCTCGTGGAGATCAAGGCCCGCTTCGACGAGCAGGCCAACATCTCCTGGGCCCGGAAACTGGAACAGGCCGGCGTGCATGTGGTCTACGGCATCGTGGGCCTGAAGACCCACTGCAAGCTTTCCCTCGTGGTCCGCCAAGAAGTGGACGGCCTGCGCCGCTACTGCCACATCGGCACCGGCAACTACCACCCGCGCACGGCCCGCTACTACGAGGACCTGGGCCTGCTGACGGCGAACGAACAGGTCGGCGAAGACCTGTCCAAGCTGTTCAACCAGCTCTCCGGCTACGCGCCGAAGTCCACGTTCAAGCGGCTGCTCGTGGCGCCGCGCTCGGTCCGGTCCGGGCTGATCGACAGGATCGAAACCGAGATCAGAAACGCCCGCGCCGGCATCGCCGCCCGCGTCCAGATCAAGGTCAACTCGATGGTGGACGAGGCCATCATCGATTCCCTATACCGTGCCTCCCAGGCCGGAGTGCAGGTGGACGTCATTGTCCGCGGCATCTGCTCCCTGCGGCCCGGCGTTCCCGGCCTGAGCGAGAACATCACGGTCCGCTCCGTGCTGGGCCGCTTCCTGGAGCACTCCCGCGTCTTCGCCTTCGCCAATGCCGGCGACCCTGTGGTCTACATCGGCTCCGCCGACATGATGCACCGCAACCTCGACCGCCGGGTGGAGGCCCTCGTGCAGCTGACGAGCGGCGACGACACGAGCTATGTCCTGGACCTGCTCAACCGCTACATGGTTCCGGAAACCGCCAGCTGGCATTTGGACCGGCAGGGCGAATGGACCCGCCACCATCTGGCAGAAGACGGCCAGAACCTCAAGGACGTCCAGTCCTGGCTGCTCGCTTCCCGGTCCCGCCAGCGCTCGACCAGCCTGCGGTAGGGATCGTGAGTGTGAGCAGCGATGCACTGGTTGTGGACCAGACTGACCATCCCGGCGAAGAGATTGCCGTCACGGCCGCGGGTGCCATCCCCTGGCGCCTGAATTCGGCAACCCAGGACCAGCTCGAGGTCCTGCTGATCCACCGCCCGCGGTATGACGACTGGTCCTGGCCCAAAGGCAAAATCGACCCCGGTGAGACCATCCCGGAGTGCGCTGTCCGCGAGGTGGAGGAGGAGATCGGGCTCACCGCTCCCCTGGGCATCCCGCTTCCGCCCATCCACTACCACGTGCCGGCCGGGCTGAAGGTGGTCCACTACTGGGCGGTCGACGTCGACGGTGCCGCCTTGTTGCCGGACGGCAGTGAAGTCGACAGCGTCATGTGGTGCCCGCCCGAGAAGGCGGCCCGCCTCCTGAGCAACCCGAGCGACATCGAACCGCTCCAGCACCTCGTGAATGCGCACGACCGCGGGGAACTGCAGACCTGGCCGTTGCTGATCGTTCGCCACGCCAAGGCCAAGCCGCGCTCTTCATGGTCCAAGGCCGAAGGCGACCGCCCGCTGGCCGCCACCGGCATGCGGCAGGCGCAGGCGGTGGGGCGGCTCCTGCAGGCGTGGAAGCCCGCGCGGATCGTTTCGAGCCCGTGGCTGCGCTGCGTGGCCACCATTGCACCGTACGCAAAGGCGGCCGACGCCAAGGTGAAGCTCAACGAGGCCCTGACCGAGCACCGGCACGGCCGCAACCCGCAGAAGACGGCCGCCGTCGTCGAGGCGCTGTTCGACAAGCAGCGGGCCGTGGCCGTGTGCACGCACCGCCCGGCACTGCCGACCGTCCTGAAGCAGCTCGCAAAGCACATGAACTCCCGCCTGCGGGATCTGCTGCCGTCCTCGGACCCGTACCTGGCGCCGGGCGAGATCGTGGTCTGCCATGTGGCGCGCGGCGGTAAGAACAAAGTGGTGGCGGTGGAGCGGTTCAAGCCGTTCGATGACTGAGGTCCTTGACCCCCGGGGCCGCCAAGCCTAGTTTGTATCAATAGCTTGATACATTGCTGCTGAATCTTGGGGATTCCATGCCGGTCCTGTTCTACCTGCCGCCGATGCTGCTGCTCGGCCCGGCGCTCGCGGCACTGCTCGTCTATGCCGTGCTGCGGTGGGTGATCTGGCCGCCCGGGGCCGGAACCTCGCCGCAGAGCGTGTCGGAACACGGGCTGTGGGTGGGTGTGATCGGCTGGCTGGCCAGCTCGCTCCAGGGCGCCATGACGCTTGGCATCATCCCTGCCAATCCGTCGGCGGCCGGCCCCTTGGTGAGCGCCCAGGCGATCGTCCCGGCGCTGGCATGGCCGGTCCTGGGCTGCGTGACCGTGCATGCCCTGGGCCAGGTCAGTTATCCGGGTCCGCGGCGCATGCGGCGGGAGGCCGTGCTGTCCGTGCGGCGCATCAGCGACTTCCTGCCCCGCAGGCTGGCCTTGACCACGGCCGGGATCTTCGTCTCGGCCGCCGCGGCCATCGCCCGGACCGCCACGCTGCCCGGATTCGCGCCCGTGGCTCCCAGCACGGTCAGCGACGGTCAGTACACCAACTACAACGGCGGCCACGACGGCCGTATCCCGGGACCGGAGGAGGCCGCCTGGCTCGGCGGGGCCCTGCTGGTGCTGGCCGTCGGGACGTGGCTGGTTTTGTGGCTGATCGCCCGCCGCCGCCAGCTGGAGTCCCTGGACGCCGCCGACAACGCTGTACTTCGGACCATCGCGATGAACCGGCTGCTGCGCACGGTGTCGACGGTGGCTGCCGGGCTGGCAGTCATCGCGGGGAACTTCGCGTCCCGTCCGGATCCCGCGCAGACGCTGACGTCGTGGTCGAACTTCGCCGGCCTCGCGGCCACCGTGGTGCTCCTCGTCATGTGGTGGTGGCGGCCCCCTCGGCTCGCGGCCGCCACCCTGGGCTCCCGGAACCGGCCGGAATCGGGGGTCGCCACCGGCCGCCAGCACCCGGCCGCCAGGCTGGTCTCGTCCCTCGGGGCGCTGTTGGGGCTGGCGGCCGCGGTGCCCCTGGCCGCCGCTGCCTTCCTCTTCCCGCTCCTCACGGCTGCCGGCAACTACGGTCTTGCGGGCGTCGTGGCGTTTACGGCCGCTTCCGTCCTGCTGGTGATTGCCGCCGGCGAGTTCCTGTTGCAGCGCAACTACGGAAGTCCCGAAGCGCCGCGCGGCTGGCCGCGGCAACCGGTGAGCCCCGCCCTGCTGACCACGGCTGTCCTGGCGCTGCTCGCCTTCCTTGTCGTCCTAGGTGTCACGGCAGCGGGGCAGGCGCGCCTCGCCGAAGGCCCGGGCTGGGTGCCGGCCGGGCTGCTCACAGCCGGAGCCTGCGCTGCCTCACTGCCGGCGTTCTTCACGGTCAGGTCCCGCCGCGGTGTCCGCGATGCCCCGCGCGGCCTGGACGCCGCCCTGCGCGCGATCACCCTCCACCGGACCGTGCGGACCCTCGCGGCCACCCTCACGGCCCAGGCCGCAGCGCTGCTGCTGACCCAGATCCAGGCGTGGGCGGCAGTGTTCGGGCCGGACGCATTCGGGACGGCCGTCGATCCGGCCGCCGCAACATGGTGGCCGGCAACCCTGGCAGGCTCAGTCCTGGGCGCCGCGGCCCTGGTGATCGCCGTCATCCCTGTCCGCACGCTTGCCAGGGCACGGACCGCTCAAGCCCGGCGGCCGAACAAGGAGCCGGCCACGTGAACGCAGGGATCTCCGTCAACCTGCGCTCCCCCGTTCCCCCCTTCGAACAGATCCGGGCGCAGATCGCGTCCCTCATCACCCTCGGGACGCTGGCACCGGGAACTCGGCTGCCGACAGTCCGCAGCCTGGCGTCGGACCTCGGTTTGGCGGCCGGGACAGTCGCGCGGGCCTACAAGGAACTCGAACTGGCAGGACTGACCGAAACCCGGCGGCGCAACGGCACGGTGGTCGCGGGGGCGCCTGCCCCGCCGGCCCGTCCGGATGCCCCGGGGCGCGGGGCGGCCACAACGGAGGTAATCGCCGCCGTCGACCGCTACATTGCGGAGGGCCGCAGTGCCGGGCTGGACGACGCCGCCCTGCTGGAGATCCTCCGCGCGCGACAGGGAGGGTCACACGAATAAGGGAGCCGGCGAGTTCTCAGTAGACTGGAACCGTGAGCATTCCTACGCCCTATGAAGACCTCCTGCGCGACGTCCTCGAGCACGGCACGCACAAATCAGACCGCACCGGAACCGGCACCCTCAGCGTTTTTGGCCGCCAGCTCCGCTTTGACCTGAGCAAGAGCTTCCCGCTCATCACCACCAAGCGGGTGCACTTCAAGTCCGTGGCCGTGGAGCTGCTCTGGTTCCTCCGCGGCGACACCAACGTCAAGTGGATGCAGGACCAGGGCGTCACCATCTGGGACGAATGGGCCGACGCCGACGGCGAACTCGGTCCCGTCTACGGTGTCCAGTGGCGTTCCTGGCCCACGCCCGACGGCGGCCACATCGACCAGATCGCCGAACTCATCGAGAACCTGAAGTCCAACCCGGACTCGCGCCGGCACATCGTATCGGCGTGGAACGTCTCCGAGCTCAAGGACATGGCACTGCCCCCGTGCCACGCGTTCTTCCAGTTCTACGTTGCCGACGGCAAGCTCTCCTGCCAGCTGTACCAGCGCTCGGCGGACACCTTCCTGGGCGTGCCGTTCAACATCGCGTCCTACGCCCTGCTCACGCGCATGATCGCGCAGCAGACCGGCCTGGAACCGGGCGAATTCGTCTGGACCGGCGGGGATGTCCACATCTATGACAACCACATGGACCAGGTCCTCAAGCAGCTCGCCCGCGAGCCCTACGACTACCCCCAGCTGAACATCACCCGCAAGCCGGACTCCATCTTCGACTACACCCTCGAGGACTTCGAGGTGGTCGGCTACCAGCACCACCCGACGATTAAGGCCCCGATAGCCGTATGAGCCACGAAGCCACCCCGGGCGTGCAGCCCGGCGATTTCACTGAACAACTCCGCGCGTCCACCACTGGCCTGGGGCTGGTCTGGGCGCAGACCAGCACCGGGGTGATCGGCCAGGCCGGCGCCATGCCGTGGCACCTGCCCGA
>JBKPBZ010000178.1:0-2674 GCA_046727115.1 Actinomycetota bacterium
ATCTTTCCGCGGTCGGAGATGAACTTGCGCAGCAATGCTACGTCCTTGTAGTCGATGACAGTGATGTCAGCGGCCTTCAAGGGGTTGGACTTTGGTTTGGGCTTACGGAGTTCAGCCTTAGCCATCGTGGAGCTCCTATTCGATGGAGCCCGTGGATATTGATCCACGGGATGGTGGTGATCCGGCGCGGTCTGCACTCGGCCGCCTTGCGGCGTCCAAGCGGTTTTCGTCGCCGGACCTTAGATGTTGTTTAGAAGGGAGGTTCGGAATCCGGGCCGTTGCCCCAGCCGCCGCCCGCATTGCTGACCCCGGGCGTGGCCCACGGATCTTCCTGCGCGGCGGGCTGGTTGCCGCCCCATGTTCCGCCGGTGTTGCCGCCCTGGCTTGCGCCCTGGCCGCCACCGAAGCCACCGCCGCTGTTGCCGCCGCCGAAGCCACCCTGTCCACCCTGACCGCCGGAGCGCTGGGTGCGGTTGACCTTGGCATTGGCGTAGCGCAGGCTCGGGCCGATTTCATCGACCTCGAGCTCGATAACGGTGCGCTTCTCGCCTTCTTTTGTTTCGTAGGAACGGCTCTTCAAGCGGCCGGAGACGATCACGCGCATGCCCTTGGTCAGGGATTCGGCGACGTTTTCGGCTGCTTCGCGCCAGACCGACGCGCGGAGGAACAGGGTTTCCCCGTCCTTCCACTCATTGGACTGCCGGTCGAAGGTGCGGGGAGTAGACGCGATGGTGAAATTCGCTACAGCCGAACCGGACGGTGTGAACCTGAGTTCGGGGTCATTGGTGAGGTTACCGATAACCGTGATAGTGGTTTCGCCTGCCATCTACTGCCTCCTTGTGCGTTCCTGCGGGGATGAAGATTGAAGGTTGGTCGCTGAATTACTCAGCAACAACTTTCTGCTCTTCGGGGCGGGTGATCTTGGTGCGCATGATGGTCTCGTTGAGACTCAGCTGGCGGTCAAGTTCTTTGGCGGTAGCCGGCTCAGAGGTGAAGTTCACCACGGCGTAGATACCTTCGGACTTCTTCTGGATTTCGTAAGCCAGGCGACGACGGCCCCAGATGTCAACCTTTTCGATGGTTCCACCATCGTTGGTGATGACGTTCAGGAACTTCTGAAGCGACGGCTCAACGGCACGCTCTTCGACCTCGGGGTCGATGATTACCATCAATTCGTAAGGACGCATATGTGAACCCACCTCCTTTGGGCTAAGCGGTTACGGCATTTCCGTAACAGGAGGTTCATTTGCGGTGTCAGGCAATGCCCCGCCGCCGGAACGGAGGCAGGGCGCAGCACAGACTTCAATAGCTTAGTGCATCCGGACCGGTTTCCGCGATTCCGTGCCCCCACCGTACGGCCCTGCCACCAGGCCCGGAAGAGTGCGGGCGGGCATGTGGATAACTGCCGCGGCGGGGCGGCCGCCGTCGGCATGCCATGATCAGGGAATGAACACCGGATCCCCGCACCGACGTGCCGTACGCACCAGAAAGAGCCGCCTGCGTTTCGCTGTCATGTTGCTGGCGGGCTTGCTCGCCGCAACGGCAGCCGGCCTCGCCGGGCACTGGGTGCAGGCTCCCACAATTGGCTGGTGCGGGGCTGCCCTGACCTACATCGTTTGGGTCTGGCTGGTCATCGGGCGCCTCGATCCGGCGGACACCCGGCTGCACGCCACGGCGGAGGATCCGTCGCGGAGCACCACGGACCTGCTCATCCTGGGGGCAAATGTGGCCAGCCTGGCGGCGGCGGGGGCGGTCATCGTGGATTCCCACAACAACACCGACATCGTGTCCCGGATCGGGGGCGGGCTGCTCGCGGTGGTCTCGGTGGCACTGTCCTGGACGCTGGTGCAGACGCTCTTCACACTGCGCTACGCGGAGCTGTACTACGGCACGGGCAGGAAGGCAGGCTCCAGGGTGGGCGGCATCGACTTCAACCAGAGCCGGCCGCCGCAGTACACCGACTTCGCCTACCTGGCCACAAGCCTTGGCATGACCTACCAGGTTTCGGACACCGCCCTGCAGAACCATGGCATCCGGGCAGAGGCGCTCAAGCACAGCCTGCTGTCCTACCTCTTTGGGACCATCATCCTGGCTACCACCATCAACCTCGTCGTCGGGGTCGCCGCGTAGTCCGTGCCGGGACCTTACGCCGCCGTCCGGAAAAACGTCCGGGTCACCGTGGCCAGCCGGTGCGGGTCCTGGACGCCGCAGAGCTCGCGCGCCGAGTGCATCGACAGCAGGGGCACGCCGACGTCGACCGTCCGGATCCCCAGCCGGGTGGCGGTCAGCGGGCCGATCGTCGAACCGCACGGCATCACGTTGTTGGAGACGAATTCCTGGTACGGAATCCCGGCGTCGGTGCACAGCCGCGCCCAGAGGGCGGCCCCGGCGGCGTCGGTCGCGTAGCGCTGGTTGGCATTGATCTTCAGCAGCGGACCGCCGTTGAGGACCGGCCGGTTGGCGGGATCGTGCCGTTCCGGATAGTTCGGGTGCACGGCATGGCCCGCGTCCGCCGAAACGCAGAAGGACGCCGCGAAGGCCTGCCGCCGCTGGCTTGCCGAGGCGCCGAGCCCGTCGGAAACCCGCACCAGGACGTCCTCGAGGATGGGCCCGCACGCTCCGGAGCGGGACGCGGAGCCGATTTCCTCGTGGTCGAAGGCGGCCAGCACGGCGA